>JAIFKL010000154.1 GCA_020049595.1 Desulfobacteraceae bacterium | reverse complement strand
CGGAAATAAAAATTTCTCGCAAAGACGCAGAGAGCGCAAAGAAAATGCAAAATTGCCCCGTAGGGGCAACCCCCTGTGGTTGCCCTTTGTTCAATGCTCTGTCCCTGTTCCGGCGCAGGGTAAGCACGGGGGCTTACCCTGCGCTTCCCTCAAATGGGGCCCCGGTATATTACAAAAAACTTTTCTTTTTTAAAACTTGGTTTTTGTATCATCCGAGTGTATAATAGACAGTTAAGTTTTAAGAGATGCCTCTGAAGCAGATGATTTCCTGAGATTTGACGCCTAAAACCCTAATAGGAGCAATAAAGATGAGCGAGACCCCCATAACAGAAACCGCACAGTATCTTACTTTCAAGCTGGGAGACGAGGTGTTTGCCCTTGATGTCACTCAGGTCAGGGAAGTGCTGGACTTAACCACGATCACAAAAGTCCCCCGTTCTCCTGAATTTATGCGGGGTGTTATCAATGTTCGGGGAAGCGTCGTTCCTGTGGTGGATTTGCGCCTGAAATTCGGTATGCCCCCGGCAGAGACCTCTTTAGATACCCGCATTATCGTCATGGAGCTGTTTTTGGACGAGGAAACAACAGTTCTCGGCGCCATAGCCGATTCCGTGCATGAAGTCATGGAATTGGAGCCGAATCATATTGAAAAACCGCCCAGAATCGGAAGCCGCTGGCGCACGGAATTTATCAAGGGAATCGGAAAACGGGATGAGCAGTTTATCATTATTTTGGATATAGACCGCGTGTTCTCCAGCGATGAACTGGCGATTGTGGAAGAAATTCAGCCGGAGATGCCGAACCCGGAGGATGAAATTGCCGATGAGGAAGCGTGATCCGGAGAGCAAAAAGGTTCTCGCAAAGGCGCAGAGTCCGCAAAGAAATTTCAGTAAAGCGCTCTCTGCGTCTTTGCGAGAAACTTCACCGCTCATTTCCGATAACGTCATATAATTAATGGATAACAGAAGCGATAAAACCTGCGATACGGTACCTGCGACCTGCTCCGATTCTGACCATCCGGATACCGCAGGCGGCTTGTCTGATCCCGTAAAAACGCTTGAGGTCCCTTCCATGTCCGACAAGATGTTTTCCCGTTTCAGTGACTTTGTTCAGAAAGAACTGGGAATCAAAATGCCGGAAGCAAAGAAAATCATGCTTCAGGCGCGTCTTCAGAAGCGGCTGCGGAAAACAGGGATAACAACATTTGAAGATTATTATAATTATGTCTTCAGCCCCCGGGGAAGAGAAGCCGAATTAGCCAGCATGATTGATGCGGTCACAACGAACAAGACCGATTTTTTCCGGGAACCCCAGCATTTTGATTATCTGTTTTATACGGTGCTGCCGGAATTGGCGAGCCGGAACATGAAGGCTGTTCCCCATTCTCAAGAACTGTCAAGGTCTCAGGGACATGGAGTTTCTTCATCGCCTTCAAACACGGCTTCGGAACCAAGGAGCGTTCCGCTCAAAATCTGGAGTGCGGGCTGCGCCAGCGGCGAGGAAGCTTATACGCTGGCAATGGTGATGAGCGAATTTGCCAGCCGCTATCCGGGCTTTTCCTTTTCCATTCTTGCCACAGACATCTCCACCTCAGCCCTGAAAAAAGGAACTGCCGGTATCTACAGCCATGAACGGATAGAGCCGATTCCCATGCCCCTGCGGAAAAAATATCTGTTACGGAGCAAAGACCAGAGCAAAGAACTTGTGCGGATGATTCCCGAACTGAGAGCCTCTGTCAGATTTCAGCGCCTGAATCTGATGGACAAACTGTTTCCGATTCGGAATACGATGGATATTATTTTTTTCAGAAATGTTCTGATTTATTTTGACAGACCCACCCAAGAATCGGTATTAAACCGTATCTGTCAGCATCTGGACCCGGAGGGTTATATGTTTCTGGGACATTCTGAGACACTGAGCGGTCTGGATGTACCCCTGATTCCGATCATCACCGCAGTTTACAGAAAATCCTTTTAATGATATAAGAGGTCTGAGGTTGGAGCCTCTGCACCGCCGCCGTAATCCGTCAAAACTGTAATGAAAAGAGTGAAACTCGCAGCCTGTCAAAAGCCCTACAAAATTTTAACCGTAGGGGCAAGCCCCCTGTGGCTGCCCTTTATGCAGGGCGGGGTGAGCCTGCGAACCCCGCCAAAATGTAGGGCGGGGTGAGCTTGCGAACCCCGCCAAAATGCAGGGTGGGGTGAGCCTGCGAACCCCGCCAAAATGTAGTGTGGGGTGAGCTTGCGAACCCCACCAAAAAGGGTAAGCACGGGGGCTTACCCCTACCGGCGGCGCGCCCCTGCACATCAAAATCAATGCGGTCATCTCACGATAGAAGAAAAAAGGAGCCAGTTTTTTTTAATGGAAAAGAAAATCAATGTATTGATAGTGGATGATTCTGCGATTGCCCGGCAGACCATTAAGGAAGTCTTATCCTCGGATCCGGCTATCGGAGACATTGTAACCGCCCCTGACCCCATTATCGCCTTTAAAAAAATCGAGAAAGATGTTCCGGATGTGATTATTCTTGATGTGGAAATGCCGAGAATGGACGGCATTACATTTCTTCAGAAAATCATGAGCCAGCATCCGATGCCTGTCATCATGTGTTCGGCGCTGACCGAAAAAGGATGTGAAACGACCCTTAAAGCGTTGGAATACGGCGCTGTTGACATTATCACAAAGCCCAAAGTGGGCGTAAAACTTTTTTTCAAAGAATCTCAGATTCTTCTCTGCGACTCGGTGAAAGCCGCGGCCCGGGCGCGCATAAAACGGGTTCCGCCGGGTGCTATGCCGAGACAGGTGGAAAAAAAACTCACCGCAGATGTGGTGCTGCCGCCGCCCACCGGCAAGGCAATGATTCGGACAACCGAGCGGATTGTCGCAGTCGGCGCGTCCACCGGCGGGACTGAAGCGCTGCGTATTTTTCTGGAAGAGCTTCCTTTGGATTGCCCCGGCGTGGTGATTGTCCAGCACATGCCCGAACATTTTACCCGCGCTTTTGCAGACCGGCTCAACACACTCTGCCGCATTGAAGTGAAAGAAGCCGCAGACGGTGACAGCGTGTTGCGGGGACGTGCGCTGATCGGTCCCGGAAACCGCCACATTCTCCTGAAACGCAGCGGCGCGCGCTATTTTGTCGAAGTCAGGGACGGACCGCTGGTATGCCGTCATCGCCCTTCGGTAGATGTGCTGTTCCGCTCTGCGGCGCGATATGCGGGATCCAATGCTGTGGGCGTTATCATGACCGGCATGGGAGATGACGGTGCCCGGGGAATGCTGGAAATGAAAGAAGCCGGCGCGGCGACCATTGCTCAGGACGAGGCAAGTTCCGTTGTTTTCGGTATGCCCAATGAAGCCATTAAGCGGAACGCGGTGGACAGGATTCTTCCTCTGGGTTCAATCGCAGGGGCAGTTTTGCGGGAATGTCTGAGATAATTTTCAATTTTCAATTTTCAATTTTTTCAGAGGCGCAATATTTACAGAATGAAAAAAAAAATGAATATTCATATCGGAGAATATCATGCAAGCAAATCGGCCACAGTTATTCACACGCTGGTAGGCTCCTGTGTGGCAGTGTGTCTTTTTGACCCCGTAAACCGAATCGGCGGAATGAATCATATTCTCCTGCCGGGAAAAGCAGATATGAAACGCTTTGACGGGCCCGCCCGATACGGTATCAATGCGATGGAACTGCTGATTAATAAAATTATGAATCTGGGCGGGGAACGGCATCTGCTGCTTGCCAAAACTTTCGGGGGCGCGCACCTGCTGCCTTCTATTGCAAAAGAAAACGGCGTGGGAAGGAAAATAGCGGCTTTTGTTCTCAGCTTTTTGGAAAATGAGGCGATTCCGATAGCGGCTTATGATTTGAAAGGGCATGAGTCGCGAAGAATTTATTTTCACACCGACACGGGAGAGGTGTTTCTGAAACGCATCCGCTCAAGATATTATCCGGATATTACGGTTGAAGAAAAGAAAATGCTCAGATATGTCAAAGAACAGGTTCGGAAACCGGCAGAAGTGGATATATTCTTTAAAAGGAAAAAAAGTATAGTTACAAAAAACTATATTATCAACGGGATAGAAGGGATGCCCTACGCGGCGCATGAGAGCGGGAAATATTGCAGCAGTATGTTCAGATAGCCCCGTAGGGGCGGAATATTTGTAGCATGTAGGGGCATCATATTTGTATAATACCGATTATATTATAAAAATCAGACAAGCCCCGTAGGGGCGGCATATTTGTAGCATGTAGGGGCGGAATATTTGTAGCATGTAGGGGCGGAATATTTGTATTGAAATCCGATGAAAAAAATTTTAGTCATAGATGATGAAAAGGATATTTTGGATATTATATCCGAAATATTAAAAAGCCGTATTCCAGACTGCCTTGTAACTACTGTTCAGTCCGGTTCGGAGGGCATTGAAAAGGCTGTAACCGAACAGCCGGATACTGTTCTGTTAGACATCAACATGCCGGACATGGACGGATTTGAAGTATGCAGCCGTCTGAAATCTGATGAAAAAACAAAACGTATTCCGATTATTATCTTCACAGGTCTGCACACAGACCCCGAACTTCGCATCAAAGGGCTGGAACTCGGCGCGGATGCTTTTCTGGGCAAGCCTATCGGCACTCCGGAACTCATCGCCTCGGTTAATGTCATGCTGCGGATCAAAGCATCGGACGATCTGCTGCGTAAAGAAAAAGACCTGTTGGAATACGCGGTACAGGAACGGACAGAAGCCTTTATGCGGGAGGCAGCGATCAACGAAGCGGTGGCAGAACTTTCCGTCGCGCTGATTTCGCCCCTGTCCATTGAAAGCATCTCTTTTCTCGTGCTTGACAAAGCCCGGCAGCTTACCGGCAGCCGATACGGATATGTTGCATATTCGGACCCCGCGACCGGACATTTCGTTACGCCGGCAATTTCGGACGATGTTAAAGAAATATGCAAATATGCAGAACGGCCGAAGCTGAAAACAGATAACCCGTTTTACTGTCAAAGCTCCGGATTGGAAACAAAGGATGCGGAAGGTCTGTGTGCATGGGTATCGGAAAACCGCAAGCCGCTGCTGTCAAATACCCCCGCAGAGGACCCGCGTTTTGCAGGGATTCTTCCGGGGCATATTCGGATCCGCCGCTTTCTTTCCGCGCCGGCGCAGATTGAGCAGAAGCTGATGGGGCAGATTGCGCTTGCCGATTCAGAGCGGGATTATACCGATAAGGATGCCCGGCTGCTTGAACGGTTAGCCGCGCTTTACGCGATTGCGGTTCAGCGCAAGCAGGCGGAAGAAGAATTAGTAAAGGCTCGTGAAGAAGCCGAGGCGGCAAGCAGGGCAAAAACCATGTTTCTTGCCAATATGAGCCATGAAATCCGCACACCCATGAACGGCGTTATCGGTATGCTGGGGCTTGCGCTTGAAACCGAATTAACCGGGAAGCAGAAAGAATATCTTTCCATGGCAAAGTCTTCGGCAAATTCGCTTCTGCACATTCTGAATGAAATTCTTGACTTATCCAGAATCGAAGCCGGGAAATCGGAGATACAGCATGTCCGTTTCGATCTTTTTTCTGTCACGGAAACCGCTGTTGCATCCCTGAAATTTCAGGCAATGGAAAAAGGTCTTGAATTGAATTATAAAATTTCCGAAGAAGTTCCGGCATCGCTGGTGGGGGACCCGAACCGCCTGCGCCAGATTATTGTAAACATTCTGGGAAACGCGGTCAAATTTACAGAAACCGGCAGCGTTTCGCTTGAGATATGCCCGGAAACCGTCCAGCCGGACAAGCCTGCAACTGTTCCGCCTGCAAACGGAAAGCAACCATCGGAAACCGCTTCACTTCTCACTTCTCACTTCTCAATTCTCAGATTTACCGTAAAAGACACGGGCATCGGAATCCCCGCCGACAAACTGGATATTATTTTTGACTCCTTTTCACAGGTAAACGAGTCTTTTCGCCGAAGTTACGGGGGCGTAGGACTCGGACTGAGCATTTCCAGGCAGTTGGTTGAACTGATGGGAGGAAGTCTGCGGGCGGAAAGCCGGCCCGGCTATGGAAGCACCTTTTGCTTTACGATTCCCTTTGACTTGCAGGAACCGGCAGCGGCAAATCCTGAAACAACCGCTGAAAATCACCATAAAAACAGGCATGAACTGATTGAAAAAACAAAAAAACATCTTTCAAATCCTCACCATTCGCCTGTTTTCAAGCCCAGAATTCTGATAGCCGAAGACGAGCGGGTCAACCGGAAACTGATCGCAGAAATTCTGAACAGAGCCGGCTATGAAAGCATGGCGGTTTCAGACGGCAAAGCCGCGCTGGATGCGCTTGAAAATATAAGATTCGATATTATTCTGACAGATATCCGGATGCCGGAAATGGACGGCCTCGAACTTGCAGAAGCAGTTCGGAATTACGGGAGCGATGTTTGGAAAAATTCCGGATACCGGCTGCCGCACTCGCTGTCCAGCATTCCGATCATTGCCCTGACTGCCCATGCTTTCAAAAACGACCGTGAACAGTGTCTGGCTGCGGGGATGAATGATTATATCGTCAAACCGGTAAAAAAATCTCAACTGATTAAAACAATAGAAAAATTTATTCACAATGACCGGTCCGGGAACGCGGAATCACTTTCGGGCTTGCAATCCGGGCAGGTTTCTGAAAAGATGCAGGCTGAAATTGATGCAATAAAAAGAGCCTGTTCTGCCGGAGATGAGAAACTGATGGAAAAACATCTGCAAAAGCTTGAATCGCTGTGTTCCGGCGCTGGGGCATACCGGATGGCAGATGAAATTTTCCGGCTCAAACTGGCTGTCAGGAAAGGAGATGCGTCAAAATACAGCCTGCTGTTTGAAAAAATTGAAAAGGCGTTTAAGAAGTTTAATAAGGTTAGGGGTCAGGGGTGAGGGGTCAGAGGAAACACCCGGAATATCCTCTAACCCCTGACCTCTGACCCCTCACCTCTTTACAGGAGAGCAAACGATGAGAACACTGATAGCAGAAGACGATTTTACCGCTCGCCGGATATTGAAGGAAATTCTTTCTCCCTACGGCGACTGTGACGTTGTTGTTGACGGAGAGGAGGCGGTTCAGGCATTCCGGCTGGCTTATGAAGACAATTATCCCTATAATCTGATCTGCATGGACATCATGATGCCGAAAATGGACGGTCAGGAAGCCTTGAGGCGAATCCGCGAAATGGAAAAAGAGATGGGGATACAAGGCTCAAAAGAAGTAAAGGTGATTATCGTTACAGCCTTAGACGATCCGAAAAGCGTTATCGAGGCTTATTACAAAGGCGGGGCCACATCCTATATTATCAAACCGATTGAAAAAGCAAAAATTCTTAAAGAGATTTACTCATTCGGGCTGATCGGCGGCAGCCTGTAACACACATCCGGGCGGGGAGAAAAAGCATAAATGGCGCGCATCCTGATTATTGATGATGAGGAAAGCATTCGGATAATGCTGCGTGAGATGCTTGAACAAGAGGGCTTTGAAATAACAGATGCCTGTAGCGGCAAAGAAGCCATGCGGATTCAGCTTAAAAAACCGGCTGATCTCATTATCACGGACATTATCATGCCGGATATGGAAGGCATTGAGACCATTTTTGAATTCAAGGAGAGATTTCCGAAAGTAAAAGTTATTGCCATCAGCGGGGGAGGCATTGTAAAACCCGACACATATCTGAAGATGGCTGAAAGTTTCGGAGTAACATATACCTTTACAAAACCTGTGGAACGCAAGAAGCTTCTGTGCGCGGTTAGGGAGTTGCTGGGACATTGAAATAATAAAATAACACTATAAGGAGAGGGATATGACAGACAAACTGTTTATGCTGATAATTGACCCCCAGAGAGATTTCTGTGATCCTGACGGCGCGCTGGCTGTGCCGGGGGCAGATAAAGACATGACGCGTCTGGCTGAAATGATCCGCAGAATCGGAGATAACATTGCGGAAATCCACTGTACTTTGGACACGCATCATTTTTTTGACATTTCCCATCCTGTTTTTTGGATAAACTCGGAGGGGAAATCCCCGGATCCTTTTACGATTATCACAGTTGATGATGTCCGCAAGGGACGATGGAAAACAAGCCGGACCGAGCATCAGTCCTATTCAGTGAAATATGTTTCGGCACTGGCGGAAAATCGCCGCTATCCTTTGTGTATCTGGCCCCCGCACTGTCTCATCGGAACAAAAGGGCATAATATTTTTCCTGTTTTATCCGATGCGCTGACAGCATGGGAAAAACAGCAGCTTAGAGCGGTTGATTGTACGATAAAGGGAAGCAATTATAAAACCGAGCATTATTCGGCAATTCAGGCAGATGTGCCGGATGCTGACGATCCCTCAACCATGATGAATGAAACGCTCCTTAAAAACCTTCAAAAAGCCGATATGCTGCTGCTGGCAGGAGAAGCTTTGTCTCATTGCGTGAAATTCACCGTTGAAGATATTGCTGAGGAATTAGGCGAGACGTATATCAGAAAAATGGTGCTGATTGAAGATTGCGCCTCATCTGTTCCCGGATTTGAAAAACAGGGTGCGGATTTTGTGAAAGAAATGTGTGCAAAGGGGATGCGAATATCAAATTCGGTTGATTTTTTTGCCTAATCTGTTTATAAGAAAAGATTTTCAAAAACCCTGACTTGTAGTTAAAAACAACAGAGAGGAAATAAAGATGTTCAATAGTATCGGAAAAGCGGTCAGAATGGAAAGAATCATGAACCGGAACACGGGTAAAACTGTCATTGTGCCGATGGATCACGGCGTGAGCGTGGGGCCCATTGAAGGCTTGATTGATATGTCAAAGACAGTGGACATGGTTGCCGAGGGCGGCGCGAATGCGGTTATCGGTCATATCGGTCTGCCCAAGTACGGACACCGGCGTTCCGGCAAAGATATCGGTCTGATTCTTCATCTTTCCGCATCCAGCACGCTTTCACCCAAACCCAACAAAAAAGTGCTTGTAAATACGGTTGAAAATGCTCTGCGGATGGGCGCGGACGGCGTTTCGATACACATCAATATCGGCGATGATGATGAATCGGACATGCTCCGGGATTTCGGTAAAATCGCTGTGGAGTGCAGCTATTGGGGAATGCCGCTGATTGCTATGATGTATGCAAGAGGCGTAAAGATTGAAGATGAAAAAGATGTGAATGCTGTGAAAATTGCGGCGAGGATCGGCGCGGAGCTCGGCGCGGATTTTGTAAAAACAAGTTATACGGGCGATCCGGATTCTTTTGCCGAAGTAGTTGAGGGCTGTCCTGCGCCGGTGCTGATTGCAGGCGGCAGCAAATCCAATGAAGAAGAAATGTTCAAAACCATCGAAGATGCGATGAAAGTCGGTGCCAAAGGGCTTTCCATCGGCAGAAACGTGTTTCAGCATAAAAATCCCATGTTGTTTGTAAAAGCAGCCTGTGCGATAGTGCATGAAAACATTACGGCAAAAGAAGCCTTGGAAATGCTTAGAAGTGAGAAATGAGAAATGAGAAGTGAGAAATGAGAAATGAGAAGTGAGCCATCTTATTAAAAATGGCATTTCTCACTTCTCACTTCTCAATAAAAGGACCTGCCATGATTATTAATTCTTTGTTGGACACCGATCTCTACAAACTCACGATGATGCAGGGAGTGCTTCATCAGTTTCCCTGGGCGACGGTTGAATATGAATTTAAATGCAGAGATGAAGGAATTGATCTGCGACCCGTTGCCGAAAATGTGAGGAAAGAAATACGGCATCTTTGCAGTCTTCGGTTTACAAAAGCAGAATTAGACTACCTGCGAAAACTGCGCTTTATGAAAGAGGATTTCATCCAGTTTTTGCGGCTGTTTCAACTCAATGATGAATTTGTCGAAATCAGTGAGGAAAATAAGGAATTTTCCTTGAAAATCAAAGGTCCCTGGCTTCATACCATCTTATTTGAAGTGCCGGTGCTGGCGATTGTCAATGAAGTTTACTTCCGAGACATTCGTCCCGCGCCTGATTTTGAATCCGGCAAGGAAAAGCTGTATGAAAAAATTAATCTGGTAAAAGCCTCGAATAAAGAATTTTTGGAATTCCGATTCGCGGATTTCGGCACGCGGCGGCGCTTTTCATACGCGTGGCAGGAGCAGATTCTTCAGATTCTCAAAGCAGAACTGCCGGAGAATTTGCGGGGGACAAGCAATGTCTTTTTTGCAATGAAATACGGACTGACGCCCATCGGGACTATGGCGCACGAATGGCTGATGGCAGCGCAGGCGCTCGGTCCGAAATTGGCAAACAGCCAGAAATTTGCGCTGGAACACTGGGCGCAGGAATATCGGGGCGATCTGGGCATTGCGCTGTCGGATGTGCTGGGCTTTGAGGCATTTCTGAATGATTTCGATATGTATTTTGCCAAATTGTTTGACGGATGCCGGCATGACAGCGGCGATCCTTTTCAGTGGGGCGACAGACTCATTGAGCATTACAGGAAAATGAAAGTAGATTCCCGTTCCAAAATCGCAGTGTTCAGCGACGGGCTTTCTTTTCCGAAAGCACTTGAAATCACAAAATATTTCAAAGACCGCATCATCACTTCTTTCGGCATCGGAACGAATCTGACCAATGACATTATGGACAAACCCGTACAGATTGTGATTAAAATGACGCAGTGTCAGGGCGCGCCTGTTGCCAAACTTTCCGATTCTCCGGGAAAAAATATGTGCAAGGATGACGGTTATCTTGAGTATTTGAAAAGCGTTTTTCATTTTCCGAAGTAGAGACGCAAAAAAATGAAATGCAGTAGAACGGGTTTATCTAATCTTATACCAATTCGCTTTCAAAGATCGGTCTTTCAGATCGTAAAGCGGTTTTTCAAACCGCTATCTGTTTTAAGCCGGGCGCTTGAAAAGTGCCCGGGCTGAAAACAGACACGGAGAACACAGTTTTTGAAAGCGAATTGGTATTAGCCGGGCCGTTTTACTGTGCTGAAATTTCGCCTGGCGGCTCCGGTTTTAATATCGTTTTTAATAAAAAAAAGACGCACTCCGGATCGGGTAAAACCCAGTCAGAAGGAAGTAGTATTTCTCATGAAAAAAATCATTGTTCAGATTTATGAAGTGCAGACGCCGCATGAAGCGGAAACGCTGATTGAACTCGGCGTGGATCATATCGGCAGCGTGATTCTTTCCCAAGAATCATGGAAAAATGCCGATATCCGTGAGACAATAAAACTTGTCGGACAAACAGATTCACGCGCAAGCCTGATTCCGCTCTTCAGCGTACCGGATGCGGTTTTTCGGGTATTAGATTATTATCAGCCTCATATTGTCCACTTTTGCGAAGACCTGAGCGATCAGAGGCTTGTGAAAACATTGATGCAGCTTCATGAAAATGTCAGAAAAAAATTTCCTGAAATCAGAATCATGCGCTCGATTCCGATTGCCCGGCCCGGCGGATTCGACAGGCTCACTCCCCCGCGTATTCCCACGCTGGAACTTGCCCGGATATTTGAGCCGGTAAGCGATTATTTTCTGACAGATACCGTGCTTGAGGAGCAGCCGGTTACAGGCTTTGTGGGCATAACCGGTCAGACCTGCGACTGGGATACAGCCAAAAAATTAATTGAATCAAATCATATTCCTGTGATATTGGCAGGCGGTCTTTCACCGGATAATGTTTCGGACGCGGTTAAGTATGTCGGTCCTACAGGTGTGGACAGTTGCACCGGAACCAATGCCTCAGACAAGGAAGGGCATTCCATAAGGTTCAAAAAGGATACTGAAAAGGTGAGACGTTTTGTTGAAGCCGTCCGTATTCTGGAACTTTGAACCACGAAAGCACGAAACTTATGAAAAGCACGAAATTTCGTGTCCTTCGTTTCTTTCGTGTTTTCGTGTTCCCAAAAAATAAAGAGGAGCTTTAAAACAGATGTATGAAAGCAGTGACCTGAAAAAAGGTCTGAAAATTGAGATTGACGGAGACCCTTATGTTGTTGTGCAGTTTTCCTTTGTCAAACCCGGCAAAGGACAGGCACTTTACAAGTGCAGGCTGAAAAACATGGTGACAGGCTCTCAGTTTGACCGAACTTATCGGTCCGGTGAGAAATTCAATGAGGCAAATCTGGAAGAACATGAAATGGAATACCTGTATTTGGAAGGAACAAATTACTGCTTCATGAATACTTCCACCTACACGCAGGAATTTCTGACTGAAGATCAGGTCGGAGAGGCAAAAAATCTCTTAAAAGAAAACACGGTCTGTAGTATTCTTTTCTTTGACGGAAGAGCCATCGGTCTTTCGCTGCCCAATTTTGTTGATCTGAGGATTGTCAAATCCGAACCCTGGGCAAAAGGAGATACTGCCGCAGGCAGCACCAAACCGGCGACGCTTGAAACCGGCTATGTATTGCAGGTGCCGCCCTTTGTGGAAGAAGGGGAACTGATTCGCATTGATACCCGCACCGGCGCTTATGTGGAGCGGGTGAAAGGATAAAATTATCTCACCCCCCCCTGCCCTCTCTCCCAAGCAGAGGGGCAGGGCTGTTACGTTCTGATAATTTGCCGGCTTTCGGTCCGGAATGAGGCATAGCCTTGTAACGGGGAAACAGAGAGAATTTAACAGCCCTTCTTTAAATTAAAGCGCTCGATGCAGTAACCGTGATTTATTTTATACTGATCCGCTTTTGTTTTTTTGCCGCAGACGCACACAGACATACACAGACAGATATCCGAAAGCGGTCCAGCCTTTTCCCGATTTCTTCCCATTTTTTATTGCTTTCTTCCCATTTCCCGTTATTTTCTTCCCATTTCCTGTTATTTTCTTCCCGATCTTTTTTAAGCTCTTCAAACATCCGGTCAAACCGGTCTTCCGTTCTGTCTTTGTCCGCAAAATCCTTCCGGGAAATCAGTCATCAGGTTATGTTTCGCTCTGTTAAAGGACGCATTCGGAATCCTGCACCTTATATTCAGGCACCATTTCTTTCAGCTTTTCTTTTATTCCGCAGGTATCCTGTTTTTCTGCAAGGAGACAGAGTTCATCCACGCCGCATATAATCTGTTGCCGGAAAGACTCCTGACTGCCCAGCCCTTTCCACGAGAGATCGGGTTCAAGCACCAGAATATTTCTATGATCCGTTGAGACAATATTTTCCCCTTCGGTAATCAGTTCTTCATACAGTTTTTCACCCGGTCTTAACCCGGTAAAAACAATCTGAATATCCTGATCCGGCTCTTTTCCCGAAAAACGGATCAGATCACGGGCCATCTCGGCAATCTTGACTGCAGTTCCCATTTTCAGGACAAAAATTTCTCCGCCTTTGCCCAATGCCCCGGCTTGAAGAATCAACTGTGTGGCTTCGGGAATAGTCATAAAGTAGCGCGTCACTTCCGGATGAGTAACGGTCACGGGTCCGCCTCTGGCAATCTGGGACTGAAACAGCGGAATCACGGATCCCGAGGATGCCAGAACATTGCCGAACCGCACCGCCATCATCCGCGTCCCGTTCCCCTGAAATGCCTGCAAGAGAAGTTCGCATACCCGTTTGCTTGTTCCCATGATATTGGTGGGACGGACAGCTTTGTCAGTAGAAACCAGAACAAAATATTGTGTTTTATGCCGGACAGTTTCTTCCATCAGCACCCGGGTGCCGCGGATATTGTTATGAATTGCCTGCCAGGGATTCTGTTCCAGCATAGGCACATGTTTGTAAGCCGCGGCATGAAAAACCACATGGGGTTTGTAACGCCGAAACACCTGATCCAGAATCGCTCTGTTCTGCACATCACCCAGAATCGTTACGCAGTTCAGATATCCCACACGATGCCTGAATTCCATCTGAATGTTGTAGAGATTGGCTTCGGAAGCATCAAAAAGAATGAGCATATCGGGCTTGAAGCGGACAATCTGACGGCAAAGTTCGGAACCGATGGACCCTCCCGCGCCGGTGACAAGAATGACTCTGCCTTTCAGATAAGTTTCGATCTGCTCTATATAAAGATCAACCGGCGGACGTCTCAGAAGGTCTTTATAGTCAACATCCCGTATGGCTTTGATACTGACCTTGCCGTCAATGAGTTCGCTCAGGCTCGGCAAAGTCTTGAATTTCAGTTCGCAGGCTTCGCAGGTTTCCACAATTTTCCGTATTTCAGCCCCGCTCGCCGAGGGAGCAGCGATGATGACTTCTTTTACATTATATGTTTCTGTATGATGCTTCAGTGATTCTATACCGCCTAAGACCGGCACGTCATGAATGGACTGTCCCCATTTTCCGGAGTCATCATCAATAAGCCCCGTTACCTGATAAGGAAGATTAGGATTTTCGGCTATTTCTCTCAGCGTTCTTTCTCCGGTATCGCCGGCGCCTATAATAAAGACAGGCTTTTTCTCCCGGTTCCGCTTTATTCCGAAAAAACCCTGATCTGATGATTTTCTCTGATAAAACATGCGAATGCAGAAACGCAGTCCGCCCGTAAACAGGAAAGTCAGCGTAGTGTCCAGAATGAAAACTGCTCTGGAAAAACCGCTGAACCGGTAAACAAAAAGCATGACTGCAATAATAACAAGACCGGAAAAAAGTACGGCTTTAAATAGTCTCAACATATCGTTCATACCGATATATCGCCACATCCCCCGATAAATACCTACTCGCCAAAAAACAAAAGCCTTGAACAAAACGATAAAAGGCAGTACCGATATTATCTGATGCAAAGATGACTCGGTAAGAGAAAATTCGAATCGGATGCCGTATGACAGCAGATGTGCCAGAATAAAGAGAATCACATCGGCTCCGAATACCAGATACCCGTTTGATTTGCTGATTTTTGTGTTCATAACTCCCCCAAAAAAATATGGCTGACTCAGTTTTTAAGAAATTGCAGTTATTCGGAGTGTCAAAGATATACTTTTTGCAGTGAAAATCCGAAAACATTGCCTTAAAAACTCCCATCCCTGTTCGGATGCTGTCTGCATATTGCATCAGCCGGAGAAGTTCGTCAATGGGGCAGAGGGAGTATTCAGGGGGAGACATATCGCTCTTTCAGAGTGAGTCATTTCAGTATGAAATATATTATTACTCAGGATTCAAATAAAAAAAGCCGGATTCGTCAGAATCCGGCTTTTTATTTCGTGAAACAGGAATAAAATCTGCCTGAATGCTTATACCAATTCGCTTTCAAATATCGGCCCGGCTAAAAATAGATTCAGATCGCAAAGCGCCCCGGCTGAAAACACCCGGCTTAAAACAGATACGGAAAACACCGTTTTTGAAAGCGAATCGGTATTAATTCACAAGCCCCGTAGGGGCGATATATTTGTAGCATTCGGTTGCGGCCCCCGAACAAGCCCCGCAGAGGCGACATATCATATTGTGAATATGTCACTCCTACGGAGTCCGGGCCCCGGGTTGTTAATGTTTTTCT
>JAIFKL010000314.1 GCA_020049595.1 Desulfobacteraceae bacterium | reverse complement strand
ATTAAATTATAATGTTAAATAAATTACAAATGAAATAAACACGAATTTCAGAGCGGAAACCGGTTTATGAAAATAGGCATGAAAATAGGCACAAATCAGCAGGGGGCGATGTTCCCGGTCTTTCGGGCTGTCCCGGGAAATTATTTCTGATGATTTTTTCTGACAGGGTGCAGGATGAGCGGCATCGGGTTTATCCTGCGGTCCGCTTCACAGACGGCTTGCTGTTTATTTCTTTATATCAGATACTACTTTTAAAACGTGGATTGCTTCTTCCAATCCCGTCTTCCCATCATTATTAATATCCAATTTGACTTTATCTGCCTGATTTAAAGGAATATTATCAGAATATGTACGATTAAGATTGTCGGCAGTTCTCAAATGAAGACCTATTCTAAGATCAGCTCCCAATTCTGCTGATTTAGCCTCTATTTTCTGATATACATTGCTCGGAACGAATAAATAACCCAAATGTGTCGGCACTGTTACATATAATTCCCCTAAATAAACTTCGTTTTTATACATATTAACAGATGCTCTGACAGAAGTTTGTAAATTCAGATTGTTATTAATACTGTCCGGTACCGACCATTTCCAAATTATATTGTTTTCATTATCTTTGCGTAAATAGAAAGAATCAGACGATATGACAGGGATATCTGCTAAAGGACCGGTAAATTGCCTTTCTGTTGTAACAGGTTCTCCCTTTAAAAAATTAACAGTTAATTTATATGTTCCGATTTTCAGGGGATCCGGAAAGTTAGAAACATAATAATATTCAACTGCAAACTCTCCATATATCCATTGCCCTGTATTTCCATTATAATTTCCATAAAGAGTCTCTGTTCTGCGAAATTCATATTTTTTGCCGTTTATGTCTGACAAATTAATTGAAATACCGTCAGGATCATATAAAGTGACAGAAGACAGCAAATCTTCAGTAAGATAGTTATGGTCATCATCAAATAAAGCAAAAGAAATTCTGTTAAACTCATCACCGTTTTCCAGTTTGCGATGCTGGAGTGCTTGCCAGTCAACGATGATAGCAAAAGATGCACTTTCAAACGCAAAGAAATACATTATGATAAAAAACATTTTTTTCATAATAATACGCTCCTTTTTTTTAACCGACTAATCAGTTATTATACATTTTTTTCCGGCTGACACCAAATGTTGCATATCACTCAGACGGCGGCTGCATCCTGCTGATTGAAATTTATTTTGAATTTATAAGCTCAAGTTCTGACTCTGAAATCGCTTTATCCGTTTTCAAATCGCCCTGAATCAGATTTCCCGTTCCAATTTTTCTGCTGTTTATTTCACAATCCTGTTTCTTTGTCAATGGGGTAATTTAACATATTTTCAAGCAGTCAGTCCCGTTTATTCCGCTTTATATGACCTGCTTCCTGAATAACAGGGCTGTATTGAAGTCTTCATTGAAGGCGCAGCGGTATAGAAGAGGTGATCCCTGTCGACACTGAGGATTTTAAAAGCCCTCAGTGTCTCGCTGTATCACTGCCCTCAATCAATCCAGTCCATCCATTTTTCGTCATTTTCTTTTATGTCTTCACCGTCTTTATTTTTTCTGCCTTTCCTGCCGTAGATGAGTTCGTCCAAGCCCTCATCCCCCAGATTAGACAGGGCATCCTCCAAAGTTCTGTTTTTCCACGAACCCTCAGTCCTGTCCTCGGTCGCGGGTTCCCCTTTCTTTATTTTCTTTTTATCCTCAGGCTCACCCCCTGACGTGTCGGGGTTCGCAAGCTCATCCCCTGACTTGTTGGGGTTCGCAAGCTCACCCCCTGACTTGTTGGGGTTCGCAAGCTCACCCCAACCTACACGTTTTTCACGGTTTTCCTCCAAAGGCGATTTCCGCTCCTGTTGCGCTTTTTTCTCTTTATCTGCATCCGGAACCGGCTTTTCGCCGTTTGCCCAGGTTTGCGGCACCGCCGATGTTTTGGCAGCCTCGCCGGAGAGTTTTCCTTTGAAAATCAGCGTTCCGTTGGGAGACGACACCCATCGCACTTTTTCATGCTCGTCTTCTTTGATCCCCATACATCTGTCTATTTCTTTACGCAGAAGCAGCAGAATCGCTCTGATCAGATTTGCAGCATTTTCCTCCGCATTTTCCTCCGCATCTCCCCAATCCCCCTCATTTAATTTCAATAAATCTTTCCTTACCTGCGAAGCGGCGATTTCGTCTGCAATTTCAACGAACTTGTCTTTCAGCGTGTCAAAATTCTGACAGGCAAGCCGATAAGCAAAAATCTTTATCAATGCGGAATTGATGATCGTGTGTTTGCCGAATTTTTTTTGTCTTTCTTCGTGGAACTTTGCATGATAGATATTTTTAATCAGCGGATACACAAACTGCTCCGACCATTGTGCTTTATCTAATTTGACGGCTGAAAGATGTTCAATCGCAGCATGAAGCATGGCGGGGACCGTTTCAAACACATCTTTTTTAAAAACCCTTTCGGTGAATTTATGGCAGTCCTTTCCCCAAGGACCGATATTTATAATCGGAATGGACAGTTCTTCCATTTCCGCAAAAGGAATGTCGTAAACTTCTTTCCATAAGGGCATGTCCGCTTTGATAAAGCCGGCAATTCTGTCATGGTCCTTTATCGAGGCGTAACACATATCGCTGACATCCATTTTATAATTTTGCTTCTTATATTCTGTTTCCCATTCCGCTGCTGCAAAACAGATCAGTCTGTCGCTCAGGCTTTTTGCCTGCTCCGAGAGTTTCAGGCGGGTATTGGCCGCGGGCGGATAATAGGGAGGCGCAAGCGCAATGACGACCATCGGCGACTGATCCGGAAGATACTCCAATGTTTTTTCAATAACGGAAAAGGTGATCTCCGCCGCGCTGATTCTGCTTTCCCGCATGTCATTTTTTATTTTTCTGATAATATTTTCATATTCTTCAATAAAAATATGCCCGAAATTGTCGCTTGCCGCCTCATAAAGTTCTGAAAAAGTTTTTATATTGACGGTCCAGGGCAGTTTGTCGGGCATCGTCATGTCTGCGGCGTCTTCTTCTTTTGCTTTATGTTTTTCCTGAAACTTCTGATATGCCCTGTTTGTCTTCTCTATGACGTTTTTAAATGCGGTTTCGCATATTTTTTTCAAATGACTCATGATCTCATCCGGCGTTTTTTTCAGCAGAGTGACGCTGAAATATCCGCCGGCAGATGCCGGAATGGAGGCGTCGGAGCGTAATTTTCTGTCTCTGAAAAGATTCCAGGAAGGGGGCGGAGAAACTTCATCTCCGACAACTTCGGAAAAATCCGTATTCAACTCTGTCTCAAGCACAATTTCGGACAAAAGCAGCAGAGGATTCAAGCCTTTAAAAATATGGGAAATACATCTTTTTTTTCCTCTGACATATATGACCGGCAGCAGTTTTCCCGCAATGCCTTCATATAAAATGCCCTTTCCATCCGCTTCTCTGTGATGCGGTTCGGAACCGATCATCATTAGATATTCCAAGTGAAATTTTTCTTTGATATTTTTAAGCAGTTCAATGCTTTTACGCATTCCTTCGGAAAATGATTTTCCGTCAGGAACAGATAATAAAAGCACATTGCCTTTCAGATCGGATTTTTTTGAATAATATTCTGTCACAGCGAGCTGGGCAGCCGCGCCGCTTTTCATGTCTGAACTGCCTCTGCCGAAAATCCATTTCTCGCTTTCCAAGTCTGCCCGGACTTCATCAGCAAGTTCCATATTTTTAAGTGCTTCCAGTAATTCTGCGGGCTGATAGGCATATTTTGACAATTTTCCGTAATCGGAAGCATCCACCGCATCATGATGGTGCATGAGGATAACCGTCTGTTTTCCTTTTCCTTTGACAAGCGCCCATACCGCAGAACGCCCCAGATGTCCGGTCTGCAATTTGTACTTGCCGTACTGTTCGGGATACAAAGTGAAGTAATCTGTTTTGCCCAGCCGGTTGTAAATATGTTCTTCAATATCTCTTTCCGACTCTGTTCCGGTGTCGCTCCGGATGGCAATCAACTGTTTGAATATCTCGTTGGTCTGGACTGACAGATCAAAAGACATGGGAAAGCTCCTTTTATTGAGAATTGAGAATTGAGAATTGAACGCAAACGGTCAAGCGGAGCGAGTGCTTCGGCAGCCTCAGCAACCTTGCTCAATTCTCAATTCTCAATTCTCAATTCTCAATATACCTCGTCAGCATCTGCCCGAAAAGCAGGACGCCGAGGTCCAGCACGCTTTCGTCAATATCAAAATGCGGAGAATGCAGCCCGTACTGAAACTCTGTTTTCGGATCACGGCATCCCAGATCAACCATGACTCCTCCCCATTTCTGGCAGAAATATGAAAAATCCTCCGCGCCCATACTCGGCTTTTTGATATGAACATGATCGGCACCGAGACATTCTCCCGCACAGGCGCGAATAAACTTTACCAATTCAGGATCATTTTTCAGGAGCGGATAGCCCTCAACACTTTCAAAATCTGCTGAAATATCAAAAGCAATTCCCGTTCCTCTGACAATCTCTTCAATGCGTTTCAGGATTTGTTTCCGAATGATCGGATCAAGGGTTCGGAGCGTTCCCTCCAGAAAAGCTTCTTCCGGTATGATATTTGACGCGGTTCCCGCATGGAAACGCCCGACAGTCACCACCGCGCTTTCAAGGGGCGGAAGATTCCGGCTCACGATGGTCTGCAACTGCGTCACAAGATGCGCGCCCGCGACAATGGGGTCTTTGCACTGATGCGGATACGCGCCGTGACCGCCTTTTCCTTTCAGGCGAATCCTGAGCGTATTGGTCGCGGCATTTGCGATCTCCGGTGCAATGCCGATATCGCCTGCCGGAAGTTCAGGAAGGACATGACCGGCAAAAACCGCTTTTACCGGCTCTGAATCGAAAATTCCGGTATTGAGCATGGCTTTTGCGCCCGCGCCGCCTTCTTCCGCGGGCTGGAAAATAAAAAGAATCTCACCGGAACCGCTCTGCGTCCATCCGCTTTCTTTCAGCCAGCGGATGATGCCGAGCGAGATTGTTATGTGTGCATCATGTCCGCACGCGTGCATGAGTCCCGGACGAAGGGATTTATACGGCACGTCATTTGCTTCTGTTATCGGCAGCGCGTCCATATCTGCCCGAAATGCGAGCGTTGCGCCTTTTCGCTCCGCCTTCACCCGCGCCGCAATACCGGTTCCGGCAATGCCTGCCTGAAAAGGAATGTTAAGCGCCGTCAGTATATCGCAAATTTTAGCCGATGTTTTTTCTTCCTGATACTGCAATTCAGGGAACTGATGAAATTCACGGCGCAACGTCACTAACCGGTTATGAAAGGAATCGGGCAGCCTGTTTTGCATAAAAATATCTTTCCTTTATTTTTGTAAACAGCAAGAAACTGATTTTTTTGAAAAAAATTAGTTTATGAATTTTTTGCAACACCATTCAGTTGCATAATTCCTGTTAAAGATGAAATCTGTTTATTTCGTAAAGAAAATAACAGTCCGAGTCAATGGGGTGGGAACAGTATTTTACGGTAGAAAAATCCTGCTTTAAGTGAGAATTGAGAAGTGAGAAGTGTTCATTTCTCACTTCGGTTCGACTGAGCCTGCCGAAGTCTCAATTCTCACTTCTCACTTATTCTTTTACCGTCACAACAGGGCATTGGGCTTCTAATATGATATACTGAGATGTGGAGCCGAAAATAAGCTTTCCGACTTTTGAGCGTTTTCTGACGCCGATAACGATCTCATCTGCCCTGATCAGTTGTTCGTACTGAATCACATCTTCAATCAGCAGATGCGCTTCACATTCAATCCCGTCCCTTGTAAAGAAATTCTGTGCATAATCCAATTCGCTTTTTGCAGCCTCTATTTCATGCGCCTCTTCCTCAGAGCCGCCGGTCATTGATGTCAGCACATAGACCGTTGAGTTAAAGGCTTTTGCATGTTTTTTCGCAACATTCAGAGCTGCTTTCGCCGCATTGGTTCCGTCATAAGCCACAATAATTTTCATAATTGTTTTCCTTAATTTTTTTATCATTAAAGCCGTAGAGACGCAGGGCAGTGCGTCAATGCAGTTAAGTTAAGCCTGAACTCCCCCCTTCAAGGCGGCCCCCCGTTCTGCTGAACTCATTTCGAAAGCCTGCCACCCTCAAGGGGGGAGTTCAAAATTTTGTACGGTGGGCATGTCATCTTATACCAATTCGCTTTCAAAAACCGTGTTTTCCGTAAAACCGCTTTTCAAGCGGTTTCAGCGGTTTGAAAAACCGCTTTACGATCTGAA
>JAIFKL010000207.1 GCA_020049595.1 Desulfobacteraceae bacterium | reverse complement strand
GATATTTATGTGAAATAATGTGAATCCCCTCTCCTCCGGCATTCTGCAATTCCTTCCCGCCGATATAGACATTGATATGCGGCTGAAAATGTTCCCTGTGCGTCGGTTCGTAATGAAACATCAGCTTGTTGTTTTCAAAGAAAATGTTGTATGTGTAGTACAGATAATTATCCTCGATTTTATCGTACAGCACATCAACTTCTATGGCGACACCGGCTTTTGAAATCAGTCTTTTTTCATACTCATAATAGATCTAGGTTTTCGGATTCCTGACATTGCCGCCTTTGAGAAAATCGGTTTTCCCCTGAAATATCGCATTCAGTCCCTTTTCAAACACACTGAATATTTTGATAAAGTTTTCGGCGCAGATATTTTCCGTTTTCATTTCAGTCCGTCAGCGAAACCCGCTCATGAGGTTTCACGTTTCTGTTCATTCCCTCTTCTATGGCTTTCAGAAGCCTCGTGTTGCCTTTGAATTTCTCCTTCATCTCTCTTGCAAATTCTTCTCTTTCGACAACAATAACCCCTTCCTCTGCTTTGTCTTTCAGAAAAATCGTTCTGATTTTTGAAAAAAAAGATGACAGTTTCATAGACTCACCCTCCTTTTTGAATTTTTTATTTCAAGCAAACCCTGAAATAAATTTCAGGGCTGAAAGCTCAAGCCTGCTGAAGCAGGCTGTTATCAGGCGATCTCCAGCACGCTTCAGCGTGCTTGAGCTTTCAGGCGGGGGATTTATCCCCCGCTCTGCTTCAGCTCTGAGACGGGGGATTTATCCCCTGCCTTGTCAGATATTTTATGTCCGTACATCATCAGGCGAGGGCAACCACAGGGGGTTGCCCCTACTTCAATATCACCGCACGGGACTTTTTCCCGTCAATTTTTATCGTCAGGGGCTTTTCAAGTTTGATATGCCGCAGATACTCGGTTTCATTTTCCGCAGGCAGGGATTTCAGCCATTCCCAGTTAATAAAATCAGGATATTCCGATGCTTTTGCATAGTCGGAAATCGTCAGATAACTGATGCCCAGCGATGTGATATTGTTAAAAAAATGAGAACCTTGAGACGGATCAGCCCGCAGCTTTTCAATCGAAGCCTCCACCATCACGCCCACCCCTGAAATATCATTCCATGAAACCGGAATCCCGAGCCAGCGGTCCGAAGTCCCCCATCTGCCCGGACCGATCAGGAGATATTTGCGATGCTGCTGTTCGATCATCATGTTCATCCAATTGATTTCAATTGCTTTTTCAACAGTACGACCCGGATCGAATGTGTCGGGATTGACAAAAACAATATCCGAAATTCCCTGAATATTGCCGTTGCCCATCGCGCTGTTGGAAAAACACAAGGCGCATTTTATTTCTTCTTCAGTAATTTCAACATCTTTCTGCTGCCGTGACATAGCCATGGGCCGAATCTGAAGCAGGGAAAATTCGGCTTTCTGCGCTTTTCCGCAAGCCAGATTTGCGGCAAATTCAATCTCCACCGGAGACCCCATGCCTTTCCGTCCGATTTCCAGAATTTCGGAAATAATCTCCGGAAGCGGAAAAGATTTGTATTTCAAGATATTGGCAAAAGTTGCCACCAGATGCCCCGAGCCTTGCGCCGAATCTCTGATTCTGTTGTCTTCGGGAATATAGGTGCTGCAAAGCGACTGAACCGGAAAATGATCTCTTGCCTCATCAATTTCCAATTTCGCCAATGTCGCGTCATCCATCCGGCACAAATCTGAAGGGAAATTATCTGTCCTGAGCGCATAAAAAAACCGCTGCGAATTGTTCAGAATGTCTTCCACTTTGGAAAAATGGGGAAGCATTTGGGGATAAACCGGGCAGAAACGCAGCGCGGCGCCGCCTTCCACCACTGTTTTGCCGAGGCCCAGCGCGAGGTGGACAATGCCGTCTTCCGGCTTCATGTCGGCAATGGGATAGAAATTGTATGACTGCGCCACCCCTGCCATTGCCGGATAAAACCAGTCTCCGTACTGCCTGCCGGTGACCTGCTGGACAATCACCGCCATTTTTTCTTCTTCTGTGCGGCTGGCAGTGCTTTTGGCAAATTTCCTGGCTTTTTCATGAAATGTGGAGGCATAAACCAATTTGACGGCGTTTATCAGCGCAGCCCGCCTGACCGCAGCATCAGGATGATTGTTGGGGAGCATACAGGTTTTGTAAATGCCTGCACGGGACTGAAAGAGCGCATCTTCAAGCAGACTGGAAGAGCGCACCGCGAGCGGAAAACTGATATGCGACAGAAATAAATTAAGGCTCCGGATGAGACATCCGGGAAATTCGGATTTTAAAAAAATTTCGGAAATCCGATTGTCGCTGTATTCGCACATAATCAGTTCACGGAGATTGTTTTTGCTCATAACTTTGTCAAAGCCTTCTGTGGAAATGACAAGGGTCTTGGGAACACCGAAGATGATTTCAGGAAATTTTTTCTGAATTTTGTTCTGCCTGAGCAGAGTTGAGATAAAGGCAAGTCCTCTGGCTTTTCCCCCGAGAGAACCTTTTCCGATTTTATAAAAATCCGCATCAGGATCGAAATTGCCCCGGCTGAATCCCGCGACAACTCCCCGCTGCCTGCCCCGCCGCCGTTCACGGATGCAGGTAATCAGAAAATTCCTGATTTCTTTCGCATCTCTGAAATCACTCGCCTTTATGGTCCGAAGTTTTGAAGCTAAATGAATTTCGGAACGCGCCATGAGCCAGGTGGAAAAATCATTCCGGGAGGCATGATAAGATACGGATTCATCCGGTATGGAAGGCAGAATATTTTCCATTGCCCGGATATTTGAAGCCCTGCCCACTTCCGCGCCGTCGGGAAGGCAGAAAACAAAGTCCCCGAATCCCAGATAAACATCAAAAAAAGAATGGATATCCCGGTGAAGCGTAAAGGAATTTTTATTCACAAAAACTGCCGGAATTTTTGATGCGGCTTCACGGTTTGTTTCTTCCGAACTCAGCATCAGCAAGGGCATGTCAGGACATTCTTCTTTTATCATCGAAAGGAGGGAAAAACCTGCATTTTCAGAGAGTTCTCCATCACGGGGAAAACGGGCGTCGGAAAAAATACTCAGCAGATAGGGCTTGAATCTTCTGAAAAGTTCTTCTGCTTCTTCAAAAGTTTCCGCGACCAGCAGTTTGGGTCTTGCCCGCATTCTGACGATCCGGTCCTCTTCATTGAGAGATTCTTCCATGACCGTGCGGGTCTGGGTCACAATTTCTTTATACAGAAAAGGCAGCAGGGAAGAACAGTAAACCGGCGAATCCTCAACCAAAAGAATCACTCTTACCCGGGCCCGCTCCGTGTCAAAGCTGACATTCATCCGGTCTTCAATATCTTTGATCAGAGCAAGGAGAAGATAGGTATTGCCGGACCATACAAAAATTTTGTCAATAGCTGTTTTATCCGAATATTTGGGATCGGACAGGATATTTCCGGTGCTGTGGGTCAGCAGAAAAACAGGCGGATTTCCGAATTTCTGTTTGACTTCTTTTCCGAAAAGATAGGGGTCCATATCATCCATCCGGGGCATGGTAATCACCAGATCGAATTTCTTTACAGATAAAGCCTCGAAAGCCTCGTATGCAGTGGCAACCCATGTCAGCTTGGGGGGGCGTGTAAGATTCAGCCCCTGATATTCATGGATGATGCGCTCGGCAAGCGGCCCATCCTCTTCCATGATAAAGGCATCGTAAGGGCTTGAAACAAGAAGGATTTCGCTGACCCGCTTTGCCATAAGGTCATAGTAAACTTTGAAAGAAAGATCAAATTCTTCTGAATGTATTGTCGGTATCATTTTTTTTTGCCTCCTTTGTAAGCGGACAGGGAAGGGATTTGACAACTTTTCAAAAGTTGTCAAATCTTTGCCGCAGGCTTTATAAAATATGAGTTACGCAGTTGAGACCTCACCTCCACCTCACCCCCCGGCCCCCTCTCCGAAGGAGAGGGGGTGTTTGAAAATGAATCTGTTTTTGCATGAATGCCGAAGTTTCATTCCGGCGCTCCCCGGAATGGAATTAACAGCATAGTAAAACGATTTTTCAAATCGTTTCAGAGACAAAACAGCATAGTAAAACGATTTTTCAAATCGTTTCAGAGACAAAACAGAATAGTAAAACGATTTTTCAAATCGTTTCAGAGACAAAACGACTTGCAAAGTCGTTTTACTTTTTGCGTGTCAGGCTGATACCAATCCGCTTTCAGAAATACATGTCGCTCACGCTCCATGCCCGGAGCCGGGAGCGTCAGCGACCGGTATTTTGAAAGCGGATCGGTATTCATAAAAAAAACTTGTAAAAAATAAAAAGTTAAAGTAAGCTGTAATAAAATTATCGGGAGTCCGCGTCCTATTCTGCCTCAACAGATCAGCATCATTTCTTCTAACATCTGAAAGAAAGGAGGATAAAATGTCCATTAAAATTTTGATCAAAAGAAGCGTATCGAAAGACAAAGAAAAAGAACTGGGGAACCTGCTGACACAGCTTCGGTCCCTCACCATGAAGCAGGACGGTTATATTTCCGGAGAAACACTGAAACGCCTTGACAAACCCGGCGAAACAATGGTTATCAGTACATGGCAGTCAGTGGAGGCGTGGCAGTCGTGGATACTTACCAGGGAAAGACGCACGATTCAGGATAAAATAGACGAGCTGCTCGGTCAGAAAACAGTGTATGAGATTTACCAGTATTGATTTCAGCATGAATTAAGGTTGTTGAGCGTGTCGAAACAAAGGGGCGGGCATATTTTTTCCCCACAATCCCGCCCCGTTTTATTTCCGAGTTCAGCTTTCAGGAATCATAATCATCTGACCGGCTCTGATTTTTTGCGGATTTTTTATAGAATTGAATTCTGCAATGGACGTGACCGGAATTTTATAAATATCCGCAATATTCATAAGCGTCTGTCCGTAGCGGACACAGTGCATTTTTCCGGGCTTGTCTCCCGATTCTTTTTCAGATGCCGGTTCGGAGGGCGTTTTGCGCTCCTCAAGCGACATGTATTCTCCCGGTATTTTCAGCATCTGTCCGACTCTGATCATTCTCGGATTTCTGATCCCGTTCAGTTTCATAAAAGTCTTTAAGGACACGTTATATGCGCCTGCAATTTCCGAAAGCGTCTGCCCTTTCCGGACACGGCATCCTTTCCCGGGCGGAATATATTCATATCTCAGCGAAGCCGGAATCATCGCATAGCTTTGTGTCAGAATATCTTTATATTTGACCGGTACATTGAGCCTGCAATTTTTGGGAATGAAATTTCCCTCTTCAAACACAGATTCGTCTATGGAAGGATTCAATGCGATGAGTTCCTCTGTTTTAAATGGAAAATATTGTTCCAAAGTTTCCGGGCTGATAAAATCCGGAATATCCAACTGAGTCACTTCCACAGGTTTTTGAACATCAATCTCTCCGAAGTAAAACTGATAGTTGGAAGCCACCTCAGCCCCTGCCGCAAATTGTGCATAAAAATTCCGGGATGCAAACTCAAATTTGGGTCCGTTATAATTCAGAACAATATCTTCAATCTCTGCGGATCCCAAGCTTTTTACGGCATTGCGCATTCCCTGCACGCCGTAATTATAGGCTGCCACGGCCAGGGGCCATGATCCCAGCGTATTGTAATTGTCGTACAGAAACCGGGCTGCGGCTTTTGTGGACAGAATCGGGTCCCTGCGTTCATCCACCAGATTGCCGACAGCCAGTTTATAGTGCTTTCCGGTTCTTTTCATAAACTGCCATAAGCCTGCGGCACCGGCATGGGATACGGCAAAAGGATCAAAGGACGATTCAATCGCGGGGAGGTAAACCAACTGTTCGGGAATATTGTGTTGTGCAAAGATTTTTTTCATGCTTTCAAGATAAGCGCCTGAACGGATGATACCGTTCTGAAAGGAATCGGCAGTTCCCGGCTGAAGACGGATCCGGTCTTTGGCGTCTTTCTTTTTAACATGAGGAGATTCCGGAAGATTTTTAAAGAGAGAATAGATTCGCCGCTGTTCTTTGTTCATACCCGGGGGATTTTCCCATGGCAGATTTGCCAGAATGCTTTCATATTTTTCTTTTGCGGCTTTCAAGGCTTCCGATGCTTCATTTTTGTTCGGGAAATGAGCGCTTCCCGTATCAATGACATCGTAAATCACGCTGACATACCAACTGTCGTGGAGGACGATCTGGTCTGCGGTGTATTCGGAAAAGATTTTTTTCCAAAATTCAACCTGCGGTTTCAGCCCCTCAGACACGACAAAGGGATTGGGCTTAGGTTCCTGCGGGCATATAGGAAAGGGACCGAATACGGATGTTTTTCTAATAATCTCATAAGTTTCGGCAGGCATGGACAGAAGAATACATAATAGCATCATGCTTAACATGAATTTCTGAAACCGGATTTCACCTGTAAGGGATTTTAATTTTAAAAAGCTGTTTTTCAGCGCCTGTCGGAAAGGGCTTGAATTAACTTCTTTTTTCGGAATATCCGAAGCGATTTCCTGTATCATTGCTCAATACCTCATAACTCTTATTTACTATCATTTTTCATATAGTTGCCACAAAAAATAACAAATCATTCGACAGAAAACAACCAAAAAACGACATTCAGGCTGAAAAAATTCAAGAATAATTTTTATGATTGAGAAATATATAAAAATTTCAAATAGTTTTTATATGAGTTACGAAGTTGAATTTTTTCGCTGTTGCAGAGACCCCACCCCCGAAGGAGAGGGGAATCGTCTCCCCCTCTCCTTCGGAGAGGGGGCCGGGGGGTGAGGTGGGGGTGAGGTGGGGGTGAGGTCGGATAGTTCTGCAGTCCTCATCTCATTCAGGAGGAATATCAAAATCCTGAGATTCTTTATTTTCCAATACTTTTTCCATATAATCCGCCCAGATGGAAAATGCGGTTCGGGAACTGATTTTTCCTTTTCCGGAGGAGGCCGGATCTTGTCCCACCCGCACGCCGGTTGTCACTGAAGGGGAAAAACCGATAAAAAAAGAATCGTTGCCGTCAGTTGCGCTGCCGCCTTTTCCGGCTAACGGCTGCCGGATTTTTATTTTCCGCTCATCTGTTTCGGTCATGGCCTCTTTCAGCATATCTGTCATAAGCGCGGCGGCACCGCGGGACATGACCATCCTTTTGTCCGGGACTGTCTGACACAAAACGCGTCCGCTGCCGTCTGCAATCTGTATGATGCCGAAAGGTTTGATCCGTTTTCCTTTATTCGGAAAAACCGAATAGGCTGCTGTCAGTTCCGAGAGCGTAACTTCCGATGTTCCGAGTCCCAGAGAGAGATCAGCAGAAAGATCGGATTCAATGCCGAGCGAATGCCCGAAATGAGCCACTGATGCAGGTCCCAGCATTTCGGTCAGTTTTATGACGGGAATATTTTCGGAAAGCACAAATGCTTTTCTGAGACTGATTTCACCGTGATACGCGCCGGAAACATTTCGGGGACGCCAGTCTTTTCCGTCTTTTGCCTTTTTAAAGATCACAGGTGCATCAAGTATCATCATATTTGGGGAAAATCCCTGCTCAACCGCTTTTGCATAAATAAAGGTCTGAAATACAGAACCGGGGGGCTTTCTGACGTTCACGGGGCTGTTTTTATCCTGTTCCCGATATATTTCCTGTTTCGGAGGCAGTGACCGGGATTTATGAGGATTTCTGATCCCGGCCAGGGCAAGAACAGCCCCGGATTCCACGTCAAGCGAAATCAGTTCACATTCAAGATCAGGGGCTTTGATTCCTTTCTGCCGCAATTTTTCTTCAAGTTCTGAAAGACGGGCTGCCGCAACCTGTTCGGCGGTCTGCTGCATCTCAAAGTCAAGGCTTGTCCGCACGGTGAACCCCCCCCTGTAAAGCAGGTCCGCCTCCAGAAATTCTTCCAGGAAATCCTTTACATATTCCGTAAAATAGGGCGCATGGCGGGCATTTTTCCTTTGTTCTGCAAGAGAAATCCGCGTGTTCGCCGCGCTGCGGTAAGCACTTTCCGTGATGATGCCGGTATTCCGCATCTGTCTGAGGACAATATTTCTGCGCTCCAAGGCAAGCGGTCTGTTCACTGTCGGAGAATAGCGGGAAGGCGATCTGGGCATGGCGGCAATCAGCGCACATTCGGCAAGATTCAGATCGTTTACGGATTTTCCGAAAAAGACCCGTGCTGCTGCTGCCACGCCGTAGGCACCGGTGCCGAAATAAATCTGATTCAGATAAAATTCCAGAATCTCATCTTTGGTGTAACGGCGTTCCAACTGGAAAGCAAGAACCGCTTCCCTGATTTTCCGCTCCGGAGTTTTCCGGGGTGTGAGAAAAAGCGTTTTTGCCAACTGCTGGGTAATCGTGCTTGCCCCTTCTTTGAATTTCTTTGCCCGGATATTGTGTATCGCTGCCCGCAAAATTCCTTTCAGATCAATGCCGCTGTGATGATAAAAATTTCTGTCTTCTGTGGCGAGTATTGCCGAGATGAGATAACGCGGGATAAGGGCAAGGGAAACCGGGTCTCTTTTTTCCGCATAAAATTCCGCAAGAATTACATTGTCTGCCGAATATATGCGTGTGACAGCAGGGGGTTTGAAGGTTTCCAGCGAGCGGATTTGGGGAAGGTCCTGTAAAAATGCAATATAAAGACCCGCAAATGTGCCGCAGGCAACAGGGGCAATGAGAAAAATCAGAATTTTGATGATGTTTCTTTGGGACACTGTTTCTTCATTTCGTTCATAAGTTCTGCATGAGAATATCCGGGTGCAAAAACAAGCGAAGCGTTTTACCGCTGCGCTCCCTTCGGCTGCGCTCCCTTCGGCTGCGCTCCCTTCGGCTGCGCTCAGGGTGACAAGATTGGCGACAGTGCAGTGTGTCTTTTCGCACTCCGACAACGGGGACGCAGAGCGTTGCTGTCTGCATTCCCATGTGGAGCATATAGGAACACGTAAAACGAGTTGAAAACTCGTTTTACGCAGAGCGCGTGGCGTGGGGAACGAGCAAATCCTGTAAATCCTGTAAATCCTGTAAATCCTGTAAATCCTGTAAATCCTGTTAAAAAACGCCGAATCCCACCACCGTCACATCGTCCTGTCTGTCATTATCCCCCTTATGTGCTTCAAAAGCTTCAACAAGTTTGGCTTCCCGTGTTTCAAAATTCAGATGGCTGATGTCGCCGAGCAGTTTCGAGAAACGCTTTCTTCCCAAGCGGCTTAAAGCAAACTGACTTTGCTCCGAACTGCCTAACTGATCTTCAAAGCCGTCGGTCGCCATGTAAAAGGACATTCCCTTTTCGATCTGAATGTGATGATTGGTAAAATCAAAAGCGATATCAGAGCGTTTTGACTGTTTGTAACCGATACTCTGTCTGTCGCCCTTGACAACCTGTATCTGGCTGTTCTGAAAATAAAAAAGCGGCAGTCTTGCGCCTGCAAAGGTCAGAATTTTTTCTTTCATATTGATGATGCAGAGCGCGGCATCCATGCCGTCATCGGAAACAGCATAAGCCGTGTCCTGATGCAGCGTTGCTTTGACGATGAGATTCAGGCGGTTGAGTATCAGAGCCGGATCACGGCATTTCTCATCGCTGATGATCCGGGACAGCGCGGAAGATGCGATCATGGTGAGAAACGCGCCCGGAACCCCGTGACCGGTACAGTCAATCACAGCGATAATCATAAGGCCTTCGTCAACAGGTTCTATGAAAAAAATATCACCGCTGACAATATCTCTGGGCATCCAGATTACAAAGCTGTCGGGAAGCAGACATTTCACTGCCTCCGGATTCGGCAGCATGGAAGACTGTATTCTTCCGGCATACTGAAGGCTTTGGATAATGTATCTGTTTGCTTCCCGGACATCCGCAAGGGCTGATGTGAGCCGGCCGTGGGTCTGCTCGAGCTTGTCCATCATCATGTTGAAATCCGAGCCCATCCTTTCCATTTCATCAAGGGCGGTGCCGGTCTTTTCATGCGGAATCTTTACCCGGACGCTCAGATCGCCTTTTCCTTCCGCGACCATGCGCTGAACTTCGATCAACTGCGTAACTTTGTCAAAGATTCGGATTTTCAAAAGAAAAAAAAGCACAACAGAGATCAGCGTTGAAGCAAAAAAAGGCATCAGCCTGCTCAGCAGGAGCTGTCTTTCGGATTCGAGAAAAGGGGCTTTGTCAAGGGCGATGACCAATCTGCCCACAGGCTTCCCCGCATAATTGAAAAGCTCTTTTTCTTCTGTAAAAAATAATTTGTTCTGATATGAAATTTCGTGCTTCACCGGATAAGCCTGTGTCAGATCGGAGAAACTGCTCAACAGCGGCTTTCTGTCAGCGCCGTAATACACCGCGTCCGCGCCGGCTATTTCCGCCATCTTGCGAATCAGTTTTCTGTTGTTGTTAATCAGTTTGATAACAGCCATATAACAGTAAATATCGCCGCTGTCATGCAGTATGTGCAGCAGCGATTTGAAACAGATGATGCGTTCATGATCCGGCGCAGGCTTGAATCGGGCGAGCGCTCCCTCAAAGATTTTCGGCGATATTTCCTCTATGCCCACTCTTTCCCTTCGGTCTTCAATCAGCGGGTTGTAGTGTCCCGGCTCTTCTATTTCGGTTCCGTCGGTATTTGAGGTGAGCAGTTCGCCGTCTTCATCAAAAAGAAAAATAAAATCAATATCATCAGGATAGATATTCGTGATATTTTTCAGGATCATCGTTATGGGAGCAATATTGTCGTAATCCAGAAAATCGCCGAATCTGCTGCTCTGTTCCTTGATCGAAACCGAGATCATCCCAAGCTGATCCAATTCATTGTTCTGAATTGAGTCGGCAATATCAAACTTGTTGCGGAGAGTTGCCTCAATGCGTCGGCTGATACCTCTGCTTTCATGATATATTGAAACGGCAGCATTGATAATAATCACCGCAATCAGTACACCGAACAAGATGATAATTTTTGTCCTTGTTCCCATGCCGGATGAAAATCCGGCTTTCTTTTCGGAGCGCGGGAACGGAGCCAAAATTTTACGGATAATGTTCTGACCTGATGATCTCACATTTCCTATCGTTTCTCTGTCTCGCTCAAAGGCGCAATTTTATCTGAAGGCACACGCTGTTCGACCGGATATTTTGAATCTTTCCATCGTTCCATTCCGCCTTTGAGGACTCCCATAACAGAATAGCCTTTCAGAATAAGAAATTTCGCTGCTGAAACAGACTGTTTCATTGCCCAGTCGCTGATAACAATGATTTTCCCTTTCGGGATTTCTTCATGTTTATCGGCAAGAAAAACCAGCGGACAATGATGCGCACCGATGATAAAAGAACTGTCTCTTTCAAATTTCATGGGTCTGACATCAAGAACATAAACAGATTTGTCCGTTTCTATGAGTTTCTTAAAATTCTGCGGTGCGATTTTTTCCACCTCGACATCCTGATATTCTTTGCTGACAAATATCGGATAATTGAATTTCCGCCATTCGGGAATACCGCCGATAAAAGCAAATACATTCTTATAACCTTTTTTCACCGCAATACTTGCGGCTCTGGCAGAATAGGGTCATCTTTCGCCCATGCAGTAAAAGACCAATGTTGTTTCTTTTGATTCGGGCAGGACACCCTCATCGTCCATTCGGGTGATAGGGATATTGACGGAACCGGTAATATGCTGCATGTCATACTCTATTTCACTCAGACAGTGTATGACCACTGCTTTTCCGCCGTCAACCATATTTTTGAGTTCCGGCGCGGTGATTTCTTTAATATCCTTCGGCTCTGTCTGTGCAAAAACTGTCGCTGATAGCAGCAAGATGACAAAGCTGAAACATGCCAGTATGTTTTTCATGATCATTCCTCCTTTTTTTCCAAAATGTTGTTTGAGTTTCTGTGCGGTTTTACGATAGGCTCATAATAACCATAATAATTTTATGCGTTATTTCCTTCCAAGCATTTATCTTAGAATGCCACATTCAGAAAAAAATGTCAACCCGAACAGATAAAAGGGGATGTGAAGAAACTGAGTTTGTTGAAAAAATTTAGTTTCCGTTCATCCGGGCGCGGATGATGCTCGGCGTGTTGTCATCATAAGCCTGCTTTATTTGCAGCAGAATGATCGCCGCAATCACCAGAACACCCCCGAAAATTTGCAGCGGCGACATGATTTCATCCAGAAAAATATAGGAAATCACACCTGCCATAATCGGCTCGAGTGTTGCTGTTATGCTGGCACGGGCGGCGCGTATCAGACTGATGCCTTCATAATAAAGACCGAAGGGAATAATTGTACCGAATACCGTAATATACAGAATAATGACCCATTTTGCCGATGACGAAACATTGAAAAAGCCTTTTAAGGGCGGATAAATGATGTTGAGGTCTATGGCTGCAAAAAGCATCGCATAAAAAAGCACGGTCCATGGATTATACCGCCGCATTCCGTATTCCCCATGAAGCGACCACCAGGCAAATGTGACGGCTGAAGCAATGCCGCTGGCGATTCCCGTCATGTTCAGATTCAGCAGATTCAGATTGTACGCGCCCACAACCAGATAGCATCCGAGCGTCGCGGCGATGATTGCCAGCATCGTAATTCTGCTGAGTTTTTCCTTTGCAAAAACAGCCATATAAAGCGCAATAAAAATGGGCGCAAGGTATTCTAAGAGAATAGCGGCTGCCACATTGAGCTTGCTGATGGTAAACAGATAGGTGATCTGTATGGCAGTCATGCCGAAGGTGCCGAGAATGAAGAAATAGAAAATATCATTTCGGGATATTTTCAAAAGAGCGGGACGCCGGATCAGGAAAAACAGAAAAAGAAGCAGAGCCGAAATCGTCACACGAATCTGTGACAGTTGAAAAGGAGAAATACCGTTAAGAAACAGATATTTTGATGTTGAACCGGATACTGACCAGAGCATTGCGGCGCAAACAACATAAAGGTAGCCTTTTCTGCTGACTTTGAAAGATGCCTGCGGAAAATTCATATATAATCAATCGTTACAGAGTTGAGTGTTTTAATAAAACTGTTCATGTAACAAACTGAGTTTCTTGAAGAAACTCAGTTTGTATTGCTAAATAAATGCTCGTTAATCGCTTCAAGAATTTTCCGGGCTTCAACGGGTTTGGAGATGTAGCCGTTCATTCCGGCTTCAAAGCAGCGAATCCGGTCTTCTGTCATGGCGTTGGCGGTCATTGCAATGATGGGAATTTTATGATTCAGCACTTCCGACTGCGGATCACGGATGATTTCAGTTGCTTGCAGACCGTCCATTTCCGGCATCTGAACATCCATAAAAACAATATCAAAGGGGGCTGTTTTCAGCATATCAAGTGCTTTAAGCCCGTTTTCCGCCACTTCCGCCCGGAATCCGAACTTTTTCAGAATTGCCAGCGCAACGATCTGATTCACCTCATTATCTTCCACCAGCAGAATACGAATATCCTGTTTCATTTTTTCAGAAACAGATACAACTGACCCTTTTTTACCTAAACCCTCACCCCTCACCCCTCCCCGCGCCTGTTTTTTCATGCGGACCGTAAACCGGAAGGTGGTTCCGATCCCTTCTTTGCTCTCAACGCCGATGTCTCCGCCCATGAGTTCCGCCAGCTTTTTGGAAATAATAAGCCCCAGCCCTGTTCCGCCGTACTTCCGCGTCATGGAAGTATCCACCTGAGAGAAGGATTTGAAAAGACGGTCCTGCCGCTCTTGGGGGATTCCGATGCCGGTATCGCTGACGGAAAAACGCATCACCGCCCGGTCATCAGAATTTTCTTCCGCAGAAATACGAAGGGTTATATTTCCTTTTTCTGTAAACTTGACAGCGTTGTTCATCAGGTTCATGAGTATCTGAGTCAGGCGTCCGGGATCGCCGCGAAGCAGTATGGGAACGCCTCTGTGAATCTCGCACAGGAGTTTGAGTTTTTTTTCTTTTGCTTTTATTTCAAGCATTCCCATGACTCTTCCCACCACATCTCCGAGATTGAAAGCGATCATCTCCAGATCAAGTTTTCCGGCTTCGATTTTGGAAAAATCAAGGATGTCGTTAATAACGGAAAGGAGTATTTCTGAGGAAGAACGAATGAGTTCTGCCTGATATTTCTGTTCCGTATCAAGGTCAGTATCAAGCAGAAGGCTTGCCATACCGACAACGGCATTCAAAGGCGTGCGGATTTCATGACTCATGTGAGCCAGAAACTCGCTCTTTGCCTGACTGGCTTTTTCAGCAGTTTCTTTGGCTTTTTTCAGTTCGGCTTCGGTCTGCGCCAGACGGTGATACGCGAGACTGAGTTCCCTGCCTTTCTGTATCAGAAACTGCTTTTCTCCGTAGGAAGAACGCGCCAGTTCAATCAGCAGTATTTTTTTTTTCTCAAGAGAAATGGCAGTTGCTTCAAACGCGGTTTCTTTTCCTGAGAGATCAGCTTGCAGCCAGGGACCCGATCTTAATTTTTCCGTTGCCACGGATTTCCAATACGCTTCTGCATCAAAAAGAAAATTTTCAAGAAAAGGGGAGTCAGTACCGGGCTTGAATATGCTTTCCTCTCCGACATGCTCCCGACAGAAAAGCATAAATATTTCAGGAGGCTTTCCGATCACTCGGAATACGCCTTTATCTGTCCGCTCCATCACGAGCATGTTCAAAGAGAAAAAAATATCTGCCATAATGGAATCTTCCATCAGTAATCCTCAATCTGCCGTAAACTTTATTTACTGCAATTTTTTTTTGCCACGAATGAACACGAATTTTGAATTAGTAAAGCGATTTTGCAAATCGCTTCAAAGCGAATTAAAAATTCGCTTTACTGTTTTCTCGTTCCCACGCTCTGCGTGGGAATGCAGAGCGGACGCTCCGCGTCCCTTACCGTTCCCACGCAGAGCGTGGGAACGAGAATTTTTCAAAAGGATGTCCCGCATTTTCTTTCAGCAGTTCTGTAAATCGCCGGGTGCCGAAGCGGCGGTCATTTTTTTCACCCAACTGGTCTGCAAAACCGTCAGTTGACAGATAAAAAGACATTCCGTTTCGGACAGAAATTTTATGATTGGTGAATTTGAATGTCACATCGGATTTTCTGTAACCGATACTTCGTCTGTCGCCTTTGATGACCTTTAATTCATCATCGCAGATATAGAACAGGGGCAGTTTTGCGCCTGCAAAAATCAGCGTGGTCTCGTCTGTCAGCAGAAAACATCTGTCTTTCTCCGGCAGTAAAGAATTATTGTCCGAAGGCAGGTCAACGCTGAGAATTGCAGCATCCAGGCCGTCATCGGAAAGCGCGTCTGATTTTAAGCAGGTCGTATCCTGCCGAAGTGTGGTTTTAATAAGAAAATTCAGACGTTTCAGTATTGCTGCCGGATCATGTTCCAGCTCGTCTTCTATGATTTTTCTCAGCGCAAAACAGGCAACAATGGTTATAAACGCGCCCGGCACCCCGTGACCCGTACAGTCAATGACCGCAATGACAAATCTGCCTTTGACGTGAGCGGTAAAGATAAAATCGCCGCCGACAATATCTCTGGGCATCCAGATCACAAAGCTGT
>JAIFKL010000371.1 GCA_020049595.1 Desulfobacteraceae bacterium | reverse complement strand
ACAGAATCTGTTGATTCTGAGCGGAGTATTTCCTGCGTAAGCTGTCCGAACCGCAGATTGACGCAGATTTTACTGATTTCACAGAGTCATCGGCGTAATTTGTCTGAACCATACTTCGGCAGGCTCAGTAACCCGGATTTTCAGGATTAAAAGATTGCCGAGATTAGGAACAGAGCGCATACTTTTCAATCATGGTAATCGGTTCGGACAATGAGGGCAATTGTTTAATCATGCGAATCATGATACAATTAATAAAAATTGAAAGGATAAAAACATGAGGTTCATTTCTGTAAGAGAATTACGCAGTGATTTCTGGAAATCCGTGCTGCCGGAAGAAGATATGGTGCTTACAGCAAAGGGGCGTCCGGTTGCCATACTGACCCGTGTGAATGAAGATACTTATGAAAAAGAATTGGACGCCATAAAAAGAAGCCGTGCTTTGAAGGCATTGGACATAATTCATAAAGACTCGGTGATGAAAGGCAGGCATAAAATTACTGATGAAGAGATTCAGACAGAAATTGATGCTGTGAGAAAAGAGAAGAAGTGAAAATCGTTTTGGACACAAATGTTCTTGTTTCAGCTTTTCTGAAGCCTCAGAGCAGTCCGGCAAAGATTTTGCGACTGATTCTTCAGGGAAATATTGATATTGTTGTCAATGAGTGTATTCTATCCGAATATTATGAAGTGCTGACAAGACCCAAATTTGACATAAATCCTGAGAATGTTCGGACGGTTCTCTCATTGATCCGTACAAAAGGAATAAATGCTCCGGCTTTGGCTCAGTCATTCAGTTTGCCGGACAGAGATGATGAATATTTTTTGGAAGCGGCTTTGGCAACCGGTGCCGATGCTCTTGTTACAGGAAATAAACGGCATTTCCCCGAAAAGCGGTGCAAAGGACAGGTTGTAGTGTCTCCGAAAGAATTTTTGGAGCATATTTATGAAAAGCCGGGCGATAAATTGTCCTGAAATGAAATTGTGTGAACAGGAATTTTCCTGATTACCGAAGATTGCCGAAGGCTTGTCCCTGTGAAAACATGGATTAAAGTGATTTCGCAGATTTTTATCTGTGTCATCAGCGCAATTGAGTGTAATCTGCGCTTGATTCGGCTGCGCTCATCAACCGGGCGGCTTGATGACATCTGCAAGGATTGTGTTTAAGAAGAGGATTTTTATGGCTGAAAAACAGACTTTGTATCCGGAATCTGCAATGGAAAATAATACCGTGAAATCCTGTGGATCAGGGATCGAAAAATCAGGATATGGGAATCGCTTTGAAAATAGAAGATATTATTGACGCCATAAGAAATAACCGGATAAGAATAACGGAACATGCCGACGATGAATCTCAGGCGGATAATTTATCCTTTGATGAAATTTTTTTCAGTGTTTTATGCGGTGAAATTATTGAGGAATATCCTAAAGATAAGCCATGTCCGAGTTGTCTGATTTTCGGAAACACTTTTATCGGTTCTCCTGTCCACAGCGTATGGGGATATAATAACGAAAATCAATGGGCGGTGCTGATTACAGTGTATCGCCCTGACCCGAAGCGATGGATAAATTGGAGACAAAGGAGGAAAATATGATGCCGTTTGACAAATGCCCTGTCTGCGGGGGAGAACTCATTGAAAAAAATGTTGAAAAATTACTTCGGGGCGGAATTAATACCGCAGTAGTCAATGTAAGCGCTGAAGTCTGTCTTCATTGCGGTGAAAGACTGTATTCTCAGGAAACAGTCAGATGTTTCGAGCAGATTCGGGATAAACTGAAACGTCAGGAAGTTTCCGAATTTGAGCAGATAGGAACGACATTCAGGGCAAGTCCTGTGCCTGCGTAAGCATTGATTCGACTGCGCTTGATTCGACTGCGCTCATCAACCGGGCGGCTTGATGACATCTGCAAGGATTGTGTTTTAGATATAGTATAATCACTTTTTTAACCGCAATCCTTGCAGATGTCGGTATTGTTAAGAAAAGAAACTGAGGAACATCATCCGAACCGCTGATAATCATGATATAACTGATACCGCTGATATATGATATTTCATTATGATCATCATAACAATCAGGACTATCAGCAGTTCATGGGCGGATGATCTGAATCCGGTGGATTATGCCCCGTTTCACCCATCCTACGGACTGACTTACCTGATTCAAAGGATTTTCATGATTCGGTCTTAATCCTGTGAATCGCTTTCAGAAAAAGAGGATATATGTTATATATAGCAGAAAAACTTGATGAGAAGTTAAAACAGTGGGAACCGGAAAAAGCATCATATATAGAGAATCTTATAAATGAAATTATTTTGCTTGCGGATCAGGATGCTGCGGATTTACTGCGTTCCAGAACAGTTGAACAGGATGTTTTAGATATACTTGATGAAGCCTAAATCCGGTGAAATATGGTTGGCTGATTTGGGGTTGGCAGCCAAAACACGTCCTGTCATTATTATTTCAGTTGATGACCCGAATCCGCCGACGCTTGAAGATAAAAGGCTGACAGATGCCTCTTCAGGGCTGGGGCAGTTCAGCGTCACCCTGAGAGGACTGACCGGCGGCGCAATGTATTACGTCAGAGCTTATGCAAAGAACAGCAAAGGAATATCATACGGAACTGTAAAGAAATTCACAGCAAATCCGGTGATACCCGCAATATCTGTTGATATTGACGGCAGCGGAACCACAGACCTGCGGGATGTGATTCTTGCGCTCAGGATTGTCAGCGGGATTGCTCCGGGTGCAACTGTGCGGAAAGCGGCAGATATAAACGGCGATCTGAAGATAGGCATGGCAGAGGCAATTCTTGCACTGAAGGCAGTCTCGGAACAGGCTGGCAAGGATTGAAAAAATACCAATAACGGTTATAACTGATATCCGGCAGGAGATGTAAGACTGCTTCCGTACCTGCGAGGCTTTCAGAGCCTTGCAGGTCGTTATATAGTGATCCGCTTTTGGTTTTTTACGGTATAAAAATTGCGTATTTAAGAAAATGATGACTTTCCGGCTTGGTTTTCCTGTACCTTACAGCAGAAAATATCCGTTTTTTTAATTTCGCCGGCAGGGCAAAATTCATGCCGTAAAAAACCGAAAGCGGATCAGTATATCAGAGAAAATTATTTTCATAACCGTCAGTTTAAGATATCGGATATTCCGGAAGAGGAATCAGTCAATGCTTTATATGAACCGGGACAAAATAAAAATATTGTAAAATCTGTTACAGGATTTCACCGGATTATTAATGTTTGACAGCGAACCAGTATCAGGGTTCCGAAGCATCCGAAAAAAGGCACAAAACCGCTTCTTCACTGAGTTCTTATTTCCAAAAATATCTGTTATTTCAGCATTTCAGCAGCGCAAAGGCACAGCCGGACAGGTTGGAAACCCCTTCGGCTCCGGAGTGCTGAAATTAAATTTCGGCATTTCGGCAGTCTTTTATCGGGGCATTCACAAAAAAAATATTTTTCACAAATGAGCGTCATTGACGGAGAGATTTATGACAGAAATTCAATTAGTTTCCAGCGATCTGAACGGCACACTTGTGCATCAGCACACCATGACGGATATGATCAGGATCGCTTTTCCCCATGAGCCTGAGAGGTTTGAAAAAGCAAAAGATGTGTTTGCGCAGCAGACTGCCGGCATGTTAAGCATGGAAAAAACCTTTGCAATTGCAGGACCTCTGACCCGTGGACTGCGTCTGAGAATCGCTGCTGAATATGCGCTGTCTGAAATGCGGTTTTTAGACGGTTTTGAGGATTTTATCAGGATGCTCCGCCGAAAAAATATCCGCTTTGTCATCAATTCAACAGGTTACAGTATTACAACCGAAGCGATCAAAGCCCGTTACGGTTCAAAATATTTTTATGATGTGATCTGCAACCGTCTGATATTCGGCAGGCAGGGAAAAATTCTTGAAGAAAAAGAGATTTCCGAACTGGTCACGAAATATGTTCACGGAGAGAAAAACGACACGATATATGATGAAATATCTGCTGTCGGAACCGTAGAACTCGGTATTCAGAATGAAAATGAAAAAGCCAGGCTGCTTTTCAACCTGTCGGACCGGCTGAATATTCCCCGAACAGCCCTTGTTCATATCGGCGATACAATGGGAGACAGCGGCGGCATATCCGAAGTTGCGGCGCACGGCGGCATCGGGATTGCCTTCAATTATAATCATGCGCTGAAAAATTATCTTGAAAATATCATTGCCGATGCCCGGACAGCAGGCAGAATTATTTTCATCGAACCCAAATCCGAACACTCGGACATCAGACGCATTTCAGTTGCGCTGTCTTCTTTTTTGCGGTAACGGTATAAACGCAGTGATTCTATTCGCTTTCAAAGATCGGTCTTTCATATCGTAAAGCGGTTTTTCAAACCGCTGAAACCGCTTGAAAAGCGGTTTTACGGATAACACAGTTCTTGAAAGCGAATTGGTATGAAATGTCATTCTGAGCGGGCGGAGAATCCCGGATTGTTAAGGATGAGATTATTCAGAATGACAGGGAGAAGGCTCATCACCACATCTGCACCGCTATCCAAATTAAGGAATGATAAAACCTTATGGCTCGAAATTCATCAAAGCGCACGGGAACATCCACCAGTTCATTCGGAACGCCCGGAAGAATCGGTCATGACGCCTCGAAATTTTACGAAAGCCGTCTGTATGAAGGCTTGAAAAAAGAAAAAAAAGTCAGATATATTGAAAATGAAATTCCCGAAATCCATCGGAATCAGATTTTCTGCAAGTCATCGGAACAGATGGAAGAACTGCCGGATAACAGCGTTCATCTGATGATTACCTCGCCGCCCTACAATGCCTCCAAAGATTATGACGACAATCTGAGTCTGGCGGAATATCTCCGTCTGCTGAAACAGGTCTGGGCAGAGACTTGGCGGGTGCTGGTTCCGGGCGGACGCGCGTGCATTAATATTGCAAATCTCGGCAGAAAGCCTTATATTCCTTTGCACAGTTATATCATTGAGGATATGCAGGAGATCGGCTTTCTGATGCGCGGGGAAATTATCTGGAACAAGGCTTCGAGCGCGAGTCCGTCAACAGCCTGGGGATCGTGGCTGTCGGCATCCAATCCGGTGTTGCGGGATGTGCATGAATACATTCTGATTTTTTGCAAAGATTCATTTTCAAGAAGTCGTCAGGAAAAAGAAAACACCATACAGAAAGAAGAGTTTTTGGAATGGACCAAAAGTGTGTGGACATTTCCCGCGGTTTCTGCCAAAAAAATCGGACATCCCGCGCCTTTTCCCGAAGAACTTCCTCACCGCCTGATACAGCTTTACTCGTTTAAAGGCGATGTCATACTCGATCCCTTTGCCGGAAGCGGCACGACCTGCCTTTCCGCATTAAAATCAGAACGCTGCTATGTCGGATATGACATCAGCGAGGAGTATATCAGGCTGGCAAACCGTCGGATAGAAGACATCAGACCTTATCAGAAATAAGAAGTTCTCGCAAAGGCGCAAAGCCCGCAAAGAAAATTTGAAGAAAAGTTTGACAGCTTTTGCTTATACAAATCTTTGCGCTCTTGGCGTCTTTGCGAGAAATTTTATTGCTCATTTCATCAAGCATGGGCAGGAATCAAGAGAGAAATAAGGAAAGAATTTGATGAACGGAAAATTATTCGGAAACTTTGTTGACATGGGCGACAGTCAGGAATTTCTGATTATCAGTTTTTCGTCCGCAAAGACCCCGATTCAGGAAAGATGGCGTCATAACAGTATTTCGGCTGATTTCTTAGCCAACTATTGGGGAACATTTTTTCCGGCTCACAGTACCGCTCCGAACCAACACGCGGAAGTCAAAGATGCCGTGAACTTTATCGCAAATGAACTGCTTGAAAATGCAATAAAATTTAATTATTATCCTTCAGGTTTCTCAATGAGCATTTCACTGTATATGTCCCATGAGGCTTTGCGCTTTTATGTGACCAACAGTATTGCTCAGGATAATCTATTAATATTTCAAAATGTTATTCATGAATTGCTGGCAGAAAACCCGCAGGAATTATACATCCGCAGATTGGAGCGCAACGCCGATGAGGAATCGGGCAAGGATTCCGGTCTGGGATTTCTCACAATGCTGAATGACTACAATGCCCGGCTGGCATGGCGATTTGAAACCGTTCAAACTCGCCCGGAAGTTACGCTGGTTACGACTATGGTACAATTGCCGATAGTAAGAGCCTGAAACTGTTGAGGATAAGGAGTCTGTGGAATGGAAGTTAAAGGTGAAACTTATCGTATTACTTATGAATCGGCATCTGCCACTATCAACTGTGAGGGTTCGCTTCGCCTGTACGGGACATCCGGCTATAATGAAATTGTAGAATTATTCAATAAAGTCGCTGATCTGAAGCCGAAAACCATTACGCTGAAACTTGATGAGTTAAAATTTCTGAACAGTTCGGGCATCAATGCGCTTTCCAAATTTGTGATTCGGGTACGGAATCAAAAGGCAAGCGAGCTGATTGTCCGAGGAACAAAGCTGTTTCCCTGGCAGGGAAAATCGCTGAAAAATCTGCAACGGCTCATGCCGGAAATGAAATTGGAAATATCTTAGCGTCAAAAGCAGATATATTTATAACACATTGAACGTATTAAGGTAGTTCGTATTATGCCGCAACATCTTACATTCCGCGCGGGAAAAAGCGCATTGTCAATCATACAGGAAAAAGGGCTTTCGCCGGACACGGTGAAAGTCATTGCGGGCGCGGCGGGCGGTCCCAAATGGCTGCTGCTCCATCATCTTGACCGGATAATTTTTTCTTCATGGCTCACACCGCGCACATCGCCGCTTTTTCTGGTGGGATCATCTGCCGGCGCGTGGCGTTTTGCCGCGGCTGCTCAGAAATCTTTTTCCGTAGCCGGAGAGCAATTCTTGTCCGCTTATATCAATCAATGCTACGATTCCGCTCCCACGCTTCAAGACGTTGCCGAAGAAATGGAAAAAATCATGGATGCTTTTCTCAATGATGCGGGCATTCGTGAGATATTGGAACATCCTTATCTGCGGCTGAATGTTCTTGCTGTGCGATGCAAAGGACTCGGCGCAAGCGATAACATCTTTCCGATGACTCTCGGATTAGGGCTTGCCGTTTTCGCCAATCTGATTCGCAGAAAATATCTGAAATTCTTCTTTGAGAGAGCCTTGTTTTATGACTCGAGAGACATTCCTCCTTTTTTTGAAATGGATGAATTTCCGATCCGCAGAATCCCGCTCAATGCCGGAAATATCAGACAGGCACTATTGGCATCAGGCTCAATTCCAATGATTGCTTCCGGCGTCAGCAATATTCCCGGCGCGGAAGGCATGTATCGGGACGGCGGCGTTATAGATTACCACCCGGATATTCCCTTTCTGCCCGAACATTCCTCTGAATATTCCGATGAGGAAAACCGCATCGTGCTGTTTCCGCATTACACAGACCGCATCATTCCGGGATGGTTGGATAAAAAGCTGTTCTGGCGGAAACCGTCTCCGTCTCATATCAAAAATGTGCTGCTCGTTTCTCCCTCCCGTGAATTTGTGGAAAGCCTGCCGTACAGCAGAATCCCCGACAGACAGGATTTCAAGCGTTTTCAGGGATATGACAAAGAACGGATTGCTTACTGGCGTTCTGTTGTTCAAAGAAGCGAATGTCTCGCTGAGGAATTTTGGGATGCAGTACAAACCGGAAAAATCAGGGAAAGGGTTAGGGAATTGAAAAATTGAGAATTGAGAATTGAGAATTGGCATCTAATTCTCAATTCTCAATTCTCAATTCTCAATTCTCAATTCTCAATTCTCAATTCCTTCATTCGTTAAAGAATTTTTTCGCAAGTTCAATATCTTCGGGAGAAAAAATGAAGAGACATTTTTCATCCGGCGAAGAGACAGAACCGTAAACATAGTTGATGTTGATTCCTTCCTGACCCAGTTTTGAGGTGATTTCTGCCAGCGTGCCGGGGCGGTTGTCCAATTTGATGGCAATCACCGGCATAATATCAAAAGTATAATCATTTTTTCCCAGCAGATTTACCGCCTTGTCTGTCTGATCCACCAGCAGGCGTATCAGCGCATATTCCGCCGAGTCTTTCCGCATGGAATTGTAGCTTGCCACAGAAGCAATCCGTTTCAGAGACTTTCCTCTTGCCTTGAAAAGTTCCTGAACATAGCTGGAAGCATCCTGTATGGTCAGCGCGTCAATGTTAATCCCTTCGTTTGAAAACAGGGTCGCAAGTTTGCCTAATTCGCCGGGCGCGTTCTTCAAAAAAAGAGAGATTTCTGTTCTTACCATAAATTTTACTCCTGTTTTTTTGGGTACAGCCTCCGCTCTCCGTACCGAAATAAAAAGATGATGCGTTTCTCGTTCCCATGCTCTGCGTCCCCGTTCCGGAGTGCTAAAATGAAATTTCAGCAAGTGTAAAACGGGTTT
>JAIFKL010000255.1 GCA_020049595.1 Desulfobacteraceae bacterium | reverse complement strand
GCAAGATTTTTGACGGAGCCGCGCTGATTCATCTGACGAATCCTTCCTGCGCCGCAAATAAAAAGGGCGCAGACTCTTTGTTTGCGCTCCAACCAAGGTACCGCCAAGCACCCGCCTACAGGACGCAAAACAAGAGTCGCGCCCATAAGGGCGCGCCTCCGTCAGCATCGTTCTGTAGGCAAAAATTGGCGGTTTCTGGTCAGAACGACAACTACGTTAACGCTGAACTTTATTTTCGATTTTTTTTAGCTGTCTGCTATATTATATGCCTCTCAAAAAAAGACCTATATTATAGATGACATATTTTTTAATACAGTTTAAACACTATGTCAAGCTTTTTTTATAGGCAGATGTCTGAACCCTGATTTGAAAAAATATGGAAAAATGTCGGACTTCAAATCCCGGGCCCTTTTATTTTTCTTCCGTAATTTTCACAAAAGAACCGGATACACTCAGGAGCGATATCTATTGCATTTTCATCATCATTGCCGGTTTCAGGATTCAGCCATATCAAGGTGTAATCTCCTTTGACTCTCTGAAACCGCTTTTTATCTTTCAGCGCCGTCAGGATTTCACCCGGATTTTCCTCCTCTATCAGAGGGTAAAAATCAAGTTCGTAAATTGAAACATCATGCTCATCCTCAAACCATAGCTGCAAGATATAATCTTTTATATATTCTGCCTTCAGGAGACCCTTTTCATGATGATTCCGCCAATAAGATTCATCGGCTGCCAATTCTGACCATTTTTTCCATTTCATAATATGTTATCCGATGATTGTTACCCGTCGGTTATTAGCCGCATTTTCCCATTGTTCCAACAACTCTTCCTCATGGGCTTCAACCCATATTTCCACCATTTTCTTCAGTTTATGCGGCAGTTCTTTTCCGGGTTCCATCCAGTTCCTCGTTTTTATCTCAAGTCTGTAATTTTTCACATCGCTTTGATATTTTACATGAACATGCGGCGGAGAGTGATCATTATAATTCATCAATATTACAAGCGAACCCTTTTTGAACGGATGGGAAACCGGCGGCATTTTTTCTTCTCCTGATTCTCCGTGTCTGTATCGTCTCACAGGTTAAAAATTGCCGGCTTTTAAGCGGACGATGTTTACAGCAACGCTGAACTTTATTTTTGATTTTTTAGCTGTTATTTCAGAATATTATTACTTCTTTTTTATATAATAAAAGATATTTATCACACACGCCTGTTATCTGTCAATTACAATTTCAAAAATCGGGGAGTTTTCTTTGCCGAAGCCTCTTATCCCTAATCGCTATTGAAAATAAAACCGAGGCTTATGATTCCCCGGATGATGGAAGGACTTGTCATCGAATGCAAAGGATTCATATTGTGAAAAAAGGCGTTTGAGAAGATTCAGATTCTTCATTTTCCGACTGCTGTTATATGCTCCGAAATACAGTTCAGCCTTTACTACGGAGCAAAGTCTGGTTTTGTTCGGATCGGTTTTGAGAAAATATTTTTTGACCGGTGTTTCTCCCGGATTCAGCAGCTTTATCCAAACATTGGCATCATACCGAATCGCTGTCAAAAATTAACAGGGATGAACAGGATATTCAGGATAACTTCTTTAAAATCCTGCATATCACTGTTGAAATTGTCTGCATATTTTCAATAGCGATTCGGTATAAGTCCTGTGCGGTTCGTATCGAGAGGCAGTAAAAAATGCGAAGGGCAGGACTTTTCAGGTCTTGCCCTTCGTTTTTACAGAAGTTCAAGTTGGTTAATGCCTTTTTCCGGCGGTTTTAAAGTGAACAAACTCATAAATTCGGCGGGCTGTACCAGAATCAGATCATCAGCAGTTGCTTCTGGGGCGGCTGAAAATCTCTTTCCTCTCTTAAAGCCTGAAGTTCTATCGGAGACGGAAGTTTCCAGACATTATTGAAAAAAATAGCCGAACCGACGGATACGCCTTTATAATACTGATTAAACTCCTTACGGCTGATTCCGGCTTTGCCTTTTACAGCTCTCCATAGTTCCGGCAGGTTTTTTTCAACAACTTTGTCAACTTTGAAGGCTCCGCAAAGGGATTTGACCGGTGAAGAGACATATATCAGAACCAAATCGCCTTTTTTAATATGTTTCGGACAAATCCGCCGTAATTCCACTTTTTTCTTACCCTCAAATATCTGATTTGCATATTGAGGACGGACAGATAGCAATATTGCATTATTTAACATAAAACACCTCAATTATAGCCCAAGTCTGTAAAGATTAAAAAAACATTGAACAGGGATAGATGTAATAGATTGCGGGGGATAGAAGTTCTTCCCGTCTCTTTCAGACCAAATTGCTTTAAGATGTTTCAAAGGAATCGGCTTTTTAAACAGTTCCGTATTGCTGAATCGAAATGCGCTGATCTTTTTGCCGAGATCATTGCCGGCGGTTTCAAAAACGTCTTGCCATTTATAGACACCAAGCCTTTGAAATCTTGAAAACAAGGCTTTAGGTCTATCTGAAACGATTTCATCAAGATAAGAACATGCTTTTACAGACTGATCTCCCTGATAAATTTTACTTTTGCTCACATACCAAAGTATTCGGGCCGGGGGAGAAATTTTGCTTCGGCTTGCACTGTAGTAAACATGCCAATTAAGAGTTAAAGGTTAACATAAACATTGCAGCAGATAATCTGCCGAAAATATGAACCGTAAGCCCTTTATATGAACGTACTTTTGAGGCAGTCAGAGTTTTTCTGTTTTCTCTGTCAAAAGTATTTGAAACACAAGAAAATATCCGTTGAAATGGTGTTTTATCGGGAATATTTTGAACCTTTCTAATCTGTCCTTCCCAAAAACAGATAGCATCTTTTTCATTGTCAGGGATTTATCAGCTTCTGTGTGATGCGGCAAGACAATATTGAGCGTATTATCTATAAGTTCAGGATACTTTTTCGGATTGAGGATATTCCCCTCTGCTTTTACCTCTGTCATAATTCTGAACCGAAGTTTTACCGAAGCACGGTTGACAGTTCGCACTTTGCTGAAATTCTCCTGCTCTGAAAACAGGCTGAACAGCAAGTTTTTTAATTCATCCTGAACCTGCAAACCGCTCTGCTGAAGCCTTTCTTCCAAGACCTGCGAAAAAGACTGGCTGATTAAATCTTCAATTCTGACCGTTTCAAAGAAACTTCCGTGAATCAGCAATACCTTTCTGTTTTCTTTCTTTTTTCCCCGTATGAGATAATAAACATCTCTTACAGGCAAAGAATTCGGATCATCTCCCGCTGCTTCCATCTGCTTTCTGATAATGCTGTTTTCCGCTTTTATGACTTTTGAAATTTCTTTTCTTCCTGTCGGAATTGTCGAATTGAATGATGGCACAGTGTAACTCTTGCTGTCTTTCAACTCAATCAGTTCTCCACCTGTGAACAAACCTTTATAATGATTCATCCGAATTGCCATATCGGGAGAAACTGTCCCCGGTTTCTGCATGACAGCAAAGCAGTATCAAAAGGAAAATCTTCCAGTTCGGAAATACTGAGAAACTGACTTCTATTTTCCACAAGCGCTTTGAAAAAATGAAAAATTGAATACATCAGTTTTCAAACAGCGGCAACGCTTGTAGTGAGCGGACACGCGGTGCTGTTTCCAAATTTTCCCCCCATATTTCAGGCAGATTTTCAGTACACAGATAATCTTTATAATATTTCTGAATCAAATCAGCCTCACGGATATTTGCAAGACGCTTTTTTATCAAATCCGCATTTGCCGGATCAATTTCTATCCCGACAGAATTTCTTTGCAACTGACTGGCGGCGCACAGCGTTGTTCCTGTTCCCGCAAATGGGTCAGGCACCCAGTCTCCCAACTTTGTGGAAGTTAAGATAATTCTTAGCAAAAGCGCCAACGGACTCTGCTGTTTGTGAAATCTTTCGCCCTTTTCAGTCCTGACCGCCTCATCGCCCGCAAAATATCCCGATGTCAGTTCGCGAATGTCATCCCACACATCTGTTACGAACACGCCGTTTTCTCTCTGAAATCTGTAATTCGGGGGCAAAGGCGGGTTAATCCTCAGCCTGTGAAAAGTGCCTGCTTTTTCGCCTTTTGTCGAGTATGCAATCATCTGATAATGTTTGCCGTATTTTCCGGCAACGGGAACCGCCGATGTTTTCTTTTTCCAGATAATCAGATTTTGCAGGGTCCAGCCGCTGTCACGAAGACATTTCAATACAAATTCGGCGTTCTTTTCCCGCTGCATAAAATAGATTGACCCGCCTTTTTCTGTGAGCCTGAATACGGATTCGCAAACCCTCATCATCATAAGCCAGTAATCTTTTTCACTCATATTGTCATCATGATAGGCGTATTCTTTCTGCTGGTTGAAAGGGGGATCCAGAAAAGTCAGATTAATTTTTTCCTTGATTGACTGACCTTCCAAAACATTCAGGCAGTCATCGTTGATAATTTTGTAGGGCATATTTTACATTGAAGTCTGATGGTTAAATCTTCAGGCAGTGTTATTTTTATGGTCAACCCATTTTTTTATTCTTTCAACCGCATAATTGATATACGTCTCCTGCGTGTCAATGCCGATATGCTTGCGCCCCAACATCTCCGCGGCCAAATTCGTCTGTCCGCTTCCGGCAAATATATCAATCACCGTATCGTTTTTATAAGAATAAAACTCAATCGTCCGTTTGGCTAATTCCAAAGGAAAAGGACAGGGATGAATATTTTCCTGCGGGGCAACCGGCCTGATTTTCCAGATATTTTTGCTTTTATCTCCCTGATAATCTGACAAATCCAGCTTATTTTTCTCTTTTTCCTCTCTGCTCCGGAAATAGTAAACATTGTTCTGATTCTCTTTTTCGCCCTGTTTCTGAAAAACAAACACATATTCCGCCACCAAACTCGGATAATAATAGCCCGGATAAGGATGCTGCATCAGAACGCCGCTGCGCCGGTCTCTGGCGATTTCCTTTTCCCACACAATATCTTCCTTGAAAACCCAGCCGATGCTTTCCATCCATGAAACAAAATGAAAGGGCAGCGCCATGCGTTTCCCTTTCCATGCAATAGGCGAGATATTCACCACATTATGCCCGCCCGGCTTTATAATTCTGTATAACTCCTTGAAACGGTCGGTTAAAAAATTCTTGTAGTATTCATAAGAAATTTCTTTCCGTTCCCAATATCTGATTTCACCGTCCAATTTTTTAATCTGATCTTCATAGTTGATTGCATTGTGATACGGCGGAGAAGTGAATGCGAGAATGATTTCATTGTCCGGGACCGTCTGCATTACGTCAAGACAATCCCCGACAATCAGCCTGCCGCTGCCGATTTTTCTGACCTGCATTTTGCTTTTCTGCTTATAAAATCGCTTGCCTATCTCCAAAGCAGAGATGATCTGCAAGGCTTTTGCCTCGCCGATTCCTTCAAAATTAACCAAATCAGCGACGCTTATATCTTTATCCATATTTTCTCTCAGAAAATGGATGACTTCTTTTGTCAGATCAAAAACATTTTTGCCTTTTGTGCCGTGTCCCAAAATAATCGCCAGCAAATCTTCTGTAGGAACAGTTTTGGGATCCTTGCTTTCCAATAATTTTTCACGAGGTTTAAGTTCACTCATCAGTTTTTTATTTTTAAAAAACCTCCTAACAAAAGGAGTGCTAAAATGAACCTTTAGCACTCCTGTCTGTCATTATTTTTCTTTGAGCCGGGCTTTTTCAAAAGATTCTTCTTCGCCGCCCTCTATCCCGCCGGGAGCATTAGTGATAACAGTTTCATCAATATCCGGCGAGCCTCTTCGGTAAATTTCCAGTTCCCTTTCGAGTTCCGATATTTTATTCTCATGGGATTCGCAGCTTCTGTTCATAAGGCAGGTTCTGTTCAGAGAGCGAATGGTCCGCTTATATTTGATCTGGTTAAAAAAGCAATAGATAAAAGTCAATATGACGCCCGCAAAGAAATAGATCAGAAAAAATATAATAAGCTGAAATTCGGGAGTCTTATAATCAAAAAACCATTTCCATTCCAGCGATGCCAGTGACGGGATGCTGATAATATTCCAGCTCAGACTTTTCTTGGTCATGAAAAATTCCTGATTCTGGACGAAAAACAGCAGGAGCAATACCAAAATAACTGCCCAGTATGCAATTTTGACTTTCCTCATGTCATTTCCCCCTATATATTTAAAAGTTATTATGAAGAACCGAGACTTGAAAGATGAACCACGAAAGCACGAAATTTATGAAAAACACGAAATTTGTGAAGCTGTGAAAGCTTTCGTGT
>JAIFKL010000005.1 GCA_020049595.1 Desulfobacteraceae bacterium | reverse complement strand
CGTCGCCGCAAACTTCTTCGGCACCCGGGTTCACAGTCGCGTCGTCAGCATCGCAATCTTCAGTTCCGGCATATCCGTCGCCGTCAGCATCAGAGTAGTTCGTAACATTGGTCAATGTTACCTTGAGATATATCTGCGCTCTGACAGTGAGAACCAGTTTTCTGTGACCCGCTTTTCTGCAAGAGGTCAGCGAAGAAATTGCATCGCTTACAAGAGAATCTGTTCCGAATGCCGTGATGCTCAGTTTGAAATTAATAGAGATGCTCACAGCAGCCTGTCTGACAGTTTCCGCAATGGCAATGCCGTTGTCCGGATTGTCATCGTCGTCCAATGTCATCAGGAGTCTGCAAATATTGGTCACTTCGGAATTAGTTTCATCTGCTGCGCCTTCAACCAGATCAACAGGTGTAACCACCGGCGCGCCGGTCACTTCTCCCAGAATAATGCCGCCGATAAAGAATTTGACCTTCTCGCCGTGTCTGTATTTGAATCTGCCTCTGGAGTCAGTTACGCCGAAATGGGTTTTTGACTTGTATTCCAGACCGATGACAATACCGTAAGCAAAATAGCCTTCTTTTTCGTCATCTTCGGGACAAACAAGGTCTTTTCCGCTGCAATCCTGATCAATCGCATCGCCGCAAACATCGGTTGCGCCCGGATTGACAGCTTTGTTTGCGTCATCGCAGTCGCCCTTACCGACTGTGAAACCGTCTTTGTCGCTGTCCACGTCGTCACAGGAAAGATCGCCGTCTTTGCAGTCGTCATCTTTGGCATTGCCGCAGACTTCGGTTGCGCCCGGATTGACAGCTTTGTCAGCATCATCGCAGTCGCCCTGATTTTCCGTAACGCCGTCTTTGTCATCGTCAACGTCGTCGCAGGAGAGATCGCCGTCGGTGCAGTCGTCATCAATGTCATTGCCGCAGACTTCGACAGCCGCCGGGTTAATGACGACATCGGCATCATTGCAGTCGCCCTTATTTTCCGTGAATCCGTCTTCGTCATTGTCAACATCGTCACAGGAAAGCGCGCCGTCTTTGCAGTCTTCATCAATGTCGTTTCCGCAGATTTCGACAGCCGCCGGATTGACGGCTGCATCTTCATCATTGCAGTCGCCCTGATTTTCCGTAACGCCGTCTTCATCATTGTCAACGTCATCACAGGAAAGATCGCCGTCTTTGCAGTTCTCATCAGTGCCGTTGCCGCAAACTTCGATAGCAGCCGGGTTGATGACTGCATCTTCATCATTGCAGTCGTCCTGATTTTCTGTGAAACCGTCAAGGTCATCGTCCACATCATCACAGGACAATTCGCCGTCTGTGCAGTCGTCATCAACAGTGTTGCCGCAGATTTCGACAGCACCTCGTCACAGGAAAGATCGCCGTCAACGCAGTCGTCATCTTTGTCATTGCCGCAGATTTCAGTTGCGCCCGGATTTACGTCTTTGTCAGCGTCATCGCAGTCGCCTTCGTTTTCCGTCACGCCGTCTTCGTCATTGTCAACGTCATCGCAGGACAGATCGCCGTCCGCGCAGTCGTCATCAATGTCGTTGCCGCAGATTTCGGTCGCGCTCGGATTTACAGCCGCATCTTCATCATTGCAGTCGCCGTCATTTTCCGTAACGCCGTCTGCATCATCATCTATATCTTCGGGACAAATTGCATCTGTGCCGTCGCAATCCTGATCAACACCGTCGCCGCAAACTTCTGCCGCGCCCGGATAAATATCGGGATTCGTGTCGTCACAATCGCCGTCTTCAGCAGTAATGCCGTCCCCGTCTCCGTCTTCAAAAACAACTTCTTCACAGCTCGGACCGGCAAGCTGGCCCAGAACCACATCGGGCCCTTTGGCACCGACACTGACAGTTGCAGTTGCCCACAAACCGTTCAATGTAACAATAAATTCGCCTGCTTCAAAATCTTCCGCTGTTTCCCATTTGATTCCGTTCAAGTTGGCATTCGGATCGGGACTTACCAGTTCAAAAGCAGGAGAAGCATCAACAACCTGAACGCAGTCCGGGAGTTCCAGCACCCAGTTGCTCAGGTCTTGGGCTTCGGGCATTTCCTCAACAGCAAAACGCCATGTGGAAGTTTTGTCATCATTGTAAATGACTTCCAAGAAAGAAACTTTGAATCCGTTGGACAGCAGCACTTCATTAGCGTTTTCGGTATTGACGCAGATCAGATCGGTTGTCTCGCAGTCCTGATCAATTCCGTCTCCGCAAATCTCGTCTGCTCCGGGATTCGCAGCAATGTTGTTATCATCGCAATCGCCCTGAGTTTCCGTGAAGCCGTCTTCATCGTTATCTACATCATCACAGGAAAGATCGCCGCCCGTGCAGTCATCATCTTTGTCATTGCCGCAAACTTCAATTGCGACCGGATTTACAGCAACATCGGCGTCATCGCAGTCGCCCTGATTTTCTGTAAGTCCGTCGCCGTCATTGTCAACATCATTTACATCAGTGACATCCGGCTGTTCGATTACCTGCGGTTCTTCAGTTACCGGCGGTTCGGTTACAACCGGCTCTTCAGTTACCGGCGGTTCGGTTACAACCGGCTCTTCAGTCACCGGCGGTTCAGTTACAACAGGTTCTTCAGTCACCGGAGGTTCGGTTACAACAGGTTCTTCAGTTACCGGAGGTTCGGTTACAACCGGCTCTTCAGTAACCGGGGGTTCAGTTACAACAGGTTCTTCAGTTACCGGGGGTTCAGTTACGACCGGTTCAGTTACAACCGGGGGTTCAGTCACTGCCGGTTCTTCAGTTACCTGCGGTTCCTCTGTAACTGTATCGTCAACCAGTTCATCTCCTCCGAGGCTGTCAAGCGTGCTTCTGAGGTGTTCCTGAGCAATGCTTGCAAGGACAAGCAGCCGTTCCCCAAGTGTTTCAAGAAGCGAGGTCAAAGCACCGACCACTTCCTGTACGGACTGGCTGTTTTCAAAATCTGTAATACTTACCTTAAATTCAATTCTCATCCCTTTAGCGGCACGTCTCACAGGCTCTGTAATCTCAATGCCGTTATCCGGATTATTGTCCGCATCCAATGTCATCAGAAAACGGGTGATATTGGTAACGGTCGGGTCGGTTTCATCCGTTGCGCCCGGCACCAGATCAACAGGCGTTACCGTTTCATCTGCTGCGGTTTCGCCTAATTCAATATCACCGATAGAAAAATTAACGGTTTCTCCTTCTGCATACTTAAAAGTTCCGTCCGCATCAGTGATTCCGGACTGAGTAGGGGTTTCATATTCCACGCCGCTGACCGCACTGTCCAGAAATTTTCCCTGCTGGACTGCCGGTGTGCTGTCGCTTCCGCTGCTGCATCCGAAAGCAGCAAAAGCCACCACTCCCAGAAGGATAATGAGTTTAAACCATTTCCCCCCGGATTCCTTTGGTATTCCGCTTTTCTGTCTCATCAAAAACCTCCTTAGTTAAAAATTAAAATTACAGGGCAGAATGCCCTGTCACTCAAACCTCATTATCTGAAAAATAAAGCTTTCTGTTTCCGATGCGCCTCAAGCCTGACGATTTTTTCTCCCCGGCACTGTTGCTGTAGCGTGAATCTGTTTTCTCTGTCAGCCTCAGCAGAACGATTTTTCAAATCGTTTTTCTTTTCTTTGTCAAAAGAGAGAACTTCGGCGCTGCCTAATTCGCCGAAAACAGTCTTGCTCAGATTCACATTTCTCATATTGGCGTTTTTCAGATTGGCACCGCTTAAATCCGCGCCGCTCAGGTCAGCACAGCAAAGATTAGCCTCTTCCAGATTTGCCCCTCTGAGATTGGCATTTCTCAGATCGGCATGATAAAGATTCGCCCCTTTCAAATTGGCAAATTCCAGATTTGCTTCGCTTAAATCAATTTTCGCAAGCCAGAGCGGGCCCGGGCGATTCATCAAATCATAAAGCTGATACGGTGTGAGTTCCATCCTGTTCTCTTTATTCCCAACAATTCAATTCTTTTAATAAAAAAAGTTTTGCACCCCGGCATTTTCAGACAATGTTATGAATGCTGTTTTTATGTTTCATTTTAAACAGAAAAAATATTTTTCATAAAATTGCCATAACTTTTTTTACTTTATACCGTCTTTGCAAAATAATCCTTAATAGGAAACAATCTTAAAACTCATTATTAATCCCCTGTTTAAATAATACACAGGGGGGATTTTTTTCTTACATGATGTTAAAAAAAATGTCGGATGGGGAAAAGAGGGATCTTACCGATGGCTCAGGATTATTGGTACGCAAAAAACATACCCGAATTGTTTATTTTTACACATATCCTGTGCGCCGATTTCAATAAATATACTGATCCGCTTTTATTTTTTTTGCCGCAGACACACACATGTATTCAAACAGTTATTTTTTTATAAAAATTTATCAGTTAGCGCTCTTTTTGTAAATACAAATTGTGAACCGTGATGAAGCGGAAAAACAGCATCATCAGGATAAGACAGTTTTTTTTCGGGATAAAAATAAAAAATGACAAAGCAGAAATATCATGTTATATTATTTGGTAATATAGAAGGATTGATGAATTTTTTCCCTGTCATACTGAGCGAAGCGAAGAATTACAGAAAAGTAGAACGGGACCAAGCTGAAAACAGACAACCCGTTTTACTGAGACCCTTGGCTGCGCTCAGTATGACAGCACTCGGCTGCCTGCTCCTGCGATGCCGTTTTTCACCATAAGAAAATAACACAGGATTTTTTAATGGGATCCGATCTCCATTCCCCGAAAGAAATTTTACGCAGCTATTTCGGCTATGACAGTTTTCGTGAACATCAGGAAGATATTATTCACCGTCTGATTTCAGGGCAGGATGCTTTTGTCCTGATGCCCACCGGCAGCGGAAAATCGCTCTGTTATCAGATTCCCGCTATGCTCCGCCCCGGCGTCGGCGTCATCATTTCTCCGCTGATTGCACTGATGCAGGATCAGGTGGACGCGCTGCGGCAGCTCGGCATTCGTGCAGATTTCCTTAATTCCAGTCTGACGCCCGAAGGCGCAAAGCAGATCGAGCAGAAGGTCATTTCAGGCGAGACCGATATGCTCTATGTCGCGCCGGAACGTCTTATGACCGGCAATTTCAGACATCTGCTGACTCAGACGCGTATCTCCCTGTTTGCCGTTGACGAGGCGCACTGCGTGTCTCAGTGGGGACATGATTTCCGCCCCGAATATCTCCAGATCGCCCTGCTTCTGAATCAGTTTCCCGATGCCCCGCGCATCGCGCTGACAGCGACCGCAGACGCTTTGATCCGAGATGAGATATTGAAAAAACTGAACCTGAGAAATCCCGGGCAGTTTATCTCCAGTTTTGACCGCCCCAACATTCGCTACCGGGTGGAAGTGAAGCAGCATGAGAGAAAACAGGTGATGAATTTTCTCCGTGAACATCCCGGAGATTCGGGCATTATCTATTGTCTCACACGGAAAAAAACAGAGGCGGTCGCGGAATGGCTTTCCGAAGAAGGGTTTACCGCGCTTGCGTATCATGCGGGCATGAATCAGACATTGAGACGCAAACATCAGCGCCGCTTTCTTCAGGAAGACAGCATCATCATGGTTGCCACGATTGCCTTCGGAATGGGGATTGACAAGCCGGATGTGCGTTTTGTCGTGCATCTGGGAATGCCGAAAAATATGGAGACATATTATCAGGAGACAGGCAGAGCGGGCAGAGACGGAAAAAAAGCAGATGCGTGGATGGTTTACAGCCTTGCCGATGTGGTCTCCATGCGGAAAATGCTGGAAAGTTCCGAGGGCAGCGAGCAGTTCAGGAGAATCCAGCAGCAGAAAAC
>JAIFKL010000270.1 GCA_020049595.1 Desulfobacteraceae bacterium | reverse complement strand
TGGGTCAGATGTAGAACGGGTTTCAAACCCGTTTTACACTTGCTGAAATGAGCGCAGCGAATTGTATTTCCGAGCGGAAGTCACAGACCCTAATGGTTTTTAAAACCCTTAGGGTCTTCACGTTTCATTTGAAAATCGCCTGCCGCATATCAGCCGCGTCAAACACAGCATCTTCGATATTGGCTCGCCTGAAAACAGCCGCTCTGAGATAGGCGCCTTTGAAATTCGCATACCTGAAACATGCGCTTTCCGCGTTTGCGCCTTGCAGATTTGCGCCTTGCAGATTTGCTTTTTTCAAATTCGCGCCGAAAAGAAACGCTCCCGTCAAATCCGCCCCTTTCAGATTTGCTTCTTCTGCGTCAATCCAGGGAAGATAAGCCCCTCTCAAATCTGCTTCTCTCAGATCGGCATTGCTGAGATTTGCGCCGTTGAGATAGCTTTTCCTGAGAAATGCGCCTTTGAGTCTTGCGCCGTTGAGCTTTGCACCGTTGAGTTTTGCTTCTGACAGATCAGCATATTCCAGATTTGCATTTTCCAGATCAGCGTCGCTCAGATATGCTCCTTTCAGAGAACATCCGGGACATGCGTTTTGGGCGAGCAGCCTTTCCATATCTGAAGAAGAATAGCCTCGGAGTGTGAGAGAGAAGAGAAAAACAGAAATGACTATTGCTGCTGTCTGTATTTTTTTCATAATCTTGCGGCTGATGTCGGGATTAATCAGAAGGATTATATCTGAGAGGGCGGTTTGTTTGGGAGCGCGGCACCGCGCCCTGCACAACAATGTAGAGACGCACTGCCGTGCGTCTCTACAGCCATGCGTCTCTATTTCTTACCGTTTTTTCGCTCGTAGGCTTCAACCAATGCGCAAATCAAATCTGCTGTGCCGTCGTCTCCCACAAGACTGGTATTGATAATTGCATGATACAGAACCGGGTCTTCAGGATCCGCAACGCCGAAACCCCGCAGAAAAGCCAGCCGTTTTTTTTCTTCACGATAGACCACGCTGTCCGCCTTTTTTTCATCATAAGCGTAGCGTTTCATCAGCGTTTTGATGCGGTCTTCATCTTTTGCAACCAGACAAACCCGAATGGCATCGGGCCGGTCTTTGAGAATCATCTGAGCGCCCCGTCCTATAATAACCGCATTGCCCTGCGCCGCAATCTCAAAAATGACCCGCTTTAAGAAAAGACGATATTTTTCTTCATCAAATTCGGAACTCACGCCCGGCACATGCCGGACAACTGACAGAGAGGAAGCCCATTCATTGAAAAAAGCCATCCAGCCGTCTCCGGCTCTTTTCTCAATGTCCTGAACACTTTGAACAGACACTTTGGCATCATGCGCCACTTTATCAAGCATTGCCTGATCCACAAAGCGGTATCTCAGACGGACAGCCACTTTCTCGCCTACCGCCCATCCCCCTGATCCATATTGCCGAGAAATTGAAATGACAGCCATAAACCACCTGTAAGTAATTGAGAATTGAGAATTGAGAATTGGGGAAGTGCCTATTTCTCAATTCTCAATTCTCACTTATTTATAATCCCCCTGCCATGACCAGTCCGGCTACGAGTGCAAAAATCGCAAAGCTTTCAACAATACCCACCGCTGCAAAGCATTTGCCGAAGACTTCCTGTTTTTTCGATGACGCCAGAATCGTTGTGGCTGCCACTTTACCCTGATATACAGCAGAAACAGCAATGGCAATACCGCAGAGAACGCCGATTGCCAGCACCGCAATACCGGCAGTTTTGACCTTGCCCAGAAGAACGAACATCAGAATCAGACCGTAAATCGTCTGGCTCGAAGGCGCAGCAGATACGCCGATAAATTTGCCGTGTCCTTCGTCAACTTTCGCCATGGCCCCGTGCGAAACTTCGCCCGCAATCTTTACGCCGATAGCGCTGCCGATAGCGGGAACAGCTATGGCAATCGCACATCCCAAGTATCCCAGTATGGTAGAAACATCCATTTACTTATTCCTCCTGATTTTATCTTTAAATTAAAAAATTAAAATTTTTCCAAAGCAACAAGTTTGAAGGGTTTGAAAGGAAGTCCGTCTCCCTCAAAACACCAGCGGTACCATTCAAGAAAATTCAGACGAAGCCCGTGAACCACTCCGCCCATGATTCCCAGAACAATGTTGATGCTGTGTCCGACAATCAGAACCGCCACCGCAGGCAGAAAGCCGATATACGGCGGGAATAACTGGTATGCCATATTTGCCAGCAGATTGAAGGTCTGGCACATATACATCGTGGCAAGCCCCAGCGCAAAGAGCCGCATATAAGACAGAATGTCTGCAAAAAGCTGAATAATGCCCAGACTGGCGTTCAGCCCGATCAGTACCCGGATAATCGGATTCCGGTGCGATGAGGAAAACAGAATGATGATCCCCAGTCCGCCGATCAGTATCCATTTGGCAGTGGGATTCATCTGTCCTTCCATATTTGTCGTCAGCACCGCATATCCGGACCATATCACCACGATCCAGCCCAGCGAGGGCAAATCTTTGCTACGATAAACTTTGATCGCCAGTGCCAGAGAAATATGCACCATTCCCATCATAACGGCGACCAGCATGGCAAAATTCTGCCCCTCTTTTGTGCCGAAATTCATCAGCATACACTTGTTGAGCGGACTTTCTTCGGGAACGGCGATTCCGAAATAGGAAACCGTAATCACCCCGAAGAAGATCACCGACAGCGACAGCATATAATTAAGACGGCGCAGCCGGATCCACAGCGGAGATCTGCTTTTGACTTTGATGTGCAGATATATCGTCAGCGCCAGCAGCACCGCACCGTAGCCCGCGTCGCCGATAATCATGCCGTAAAACAGCGCAAACCAGTACAGTACAAACCCGCTGGGGTCAAAATCCCCGTAATTGGGAAAAGAGTAAACTTTGACCAAATCCTCGCCCGAATCTGTTTTCCCGCTGTTTTTGAGCAGCACCGGCACTCTGTCTCCCGGTTCCGGATCATCACCGAAATGCGAAACCGTAAAACCGGGGCCGATCATTCTGAGCAGTTCATCCTCCGATGCCGGTGACCAGCAGGTCATCACAAATATCTTTCCTTCCAGTTCCGATAGGGTGTTGAGAAGGACTTTGCGGTATTCATAAGTGTCGGTCAGCGTATCTTCGGCTCTTGCCAGCACATCGGTCTGTGCGGACAGTTCCCTGTATTCCGCTGCAATTTTCCGAAGTTCTTCTTCTTTATCTCTGATTTCCTGCCCGATACGCGACAGGCTTCTCAGGGGAACTTTTTCTTCGGAAATTTCCAGTTCCGGAGTCTGAAAGGTCAGCAGCGCCAGACACACTTCACTTTCGGTCTCACGCGTGATCTGATATGCCATATCATTCAGCGGCAACCCGCTGAATATCCGCCGGGGAACCCGGTAAAAATGGATACTCAGTCCTTTGGATCGCAACATCTGAATATCTTCAGGATTGAAATCGCCCCAAGGCTCAAGCACTGCCTGTTCTTTTCTGAGCGCGGAAATTTCTGTCTGAAGCCGTGTTTCTTTCTGACCCAGTGCTTCGCGGCGCACACAGATTGCGGTGTAATCCTGCTGACTGTCTTTTGTCTGCTGCTGTCCTTTTTCTGCTATCCGGGAAAGAAATTTGCGGATTTCATTCACCTTCTGCAATTCTCGGACAGTATCAGCCGGCAAAAGACAGTCTTTGGGAATATCCACATGGGTAATCCCGACTTCCTGAAGTCGTTTGACAAACTTCTCCTTCTCGTCCGCAAGGCCGAGAAAAGTAATTTTTTTCATCTGGACGATCAAGGCAATTTACCTCCCATAAATTGAGAATTGAAAATTGAGAACTGAAAATTTCTCACTTCTCACTTCTCACTTTACTCACGCCGCTCGTGACAGCTTGCCCTTGGCAAGCTTGGCTCTGCCCACTGCGGCTGTTTCCTCATCCCCGAGGAAAATCTTGATTCTGCGGATGTTTTCCTTGAGTTCGGGAATAAGTTTTTTTTCAAAGAGATTCACCCGCTGGGTGGTGGTCCGCAATTCCTCCCGCAGCAGTGCCTCTTTCTCTGAAAGAATCCGCAGTTCTTCCCGTATCGTCACGACTTTTTCCAGATATTCCAATGCGCTGTCCAACCATGCCGGTGTGGCGAACAGAGAGTAAGGCACATCCTTGAACACCACTTTTTCAAATTCGGGAACTTCCACACCCGCGATATTATCTTTTTTCGTGAGTACTTCCTGAATCTGAATATAATCCAGCACATCTGCCGAGGGATCGCTCAACAGCCCTGACCATGACAGAACAGCCGCTACCGCCGATTCCCTCTCTCTGTGTTTGCCTTCGACCACCGGCTCCATCTGGCGCAACACCAATTGCAACTGCATCTTTTTGAGCAGCAGAATCGGCAGAAATTTCTCATATTTTCCCAGCGCATCCCGCTGCTGTTTCAAGGCTGTTTTATTGAACTTGGGTTTTTCAGCCATTTCTATACGATTCCTTTGGAATTGAGAATTGAATATTTCTCATTTCTCATTTCTCATTTCTCAAGTGTTTTGGGCCAGAATTCGGCAACCAGATCGTTTTTCAGACCGGTCTGCATGGGTTCAAAATGTCTTGCCAGCATCTCCCAGCATTTGTCCAACGCGTCTTCGATGCTCATATTGACATTCAGGTCCATCATTTCTTTTTCAAAATCAGAACCGTAGGCAAGCAGCGTTTCATCCCATTTGGAAACCTTGAAGCCCATGGCAATTTTGTTTCTGGATTCCCGGCAGTCCGAAAAGAGCCGAACCATCGTATTCATAATATCATTGTGGTCTTTGCGTGTGACTTTGGAAACCACGTTCTGTTTCAGACGGGACAATGATCCGAAAGGATCAATCACGCCCCGGCGCAGATAAAACTGTCCCTCGGTGATATATCCGGTGTTGTCGGGAATCGGATGTGTCACGTCATCGCCGGGCATGGTGGTGACAGCCAGCAGCGTGATAGAACCCAAGCCTTCGATATCAACAGCTTTTTCATATCTCGCCGCCAACTGTGAGTAAAGGTCTCCCGGGTAGCCTCGGTTGGAAGGGATCTGTTCCATAGAAATGGAGATTTCTTTGAGGGAATCCGCAAAGTTGGTCATGTCGGTGAGCAATACCAGCACCTTTTTGCCCGCTTCGGCAAAACGCTCCGCAACAGCCAGAGACATATCCGGAACCAGCAGACATTCAACCACCGGGTCTGATGCCTGATGGATAAACATAATGACCCGGTTCATGACGCCGCTTTCCTCAAAGGTTCTGCGGAAAAAGGTAAAGTCATCAAACTTGAGTCCCATGCCGCCCAGAACAATGATGTCCGCGTCCGCCTGCATTCCGACCCTTGCGAGCAACTGGTTGTACGGCTCGCCCGGAACCGAGAAAATCGGCAGTTTCTGACTGATAACCAGCGAGTTGAACAGATCAATCATGGGAATATTGGTCCGGATCATCTGGCGGGGAATAATACGGTTTGCGGGATTAAACGAGGGTCCCCCGATGGGAATTTCTTCTTCCACCGGCTCGGGTCCGCCGTCAATCGGCACGCCGGAACCGTTGAAAATCCTTCCCAGCAGCGATTCGCCGTATTTCACCTGCATCGGATGCCCCAGAAACCGTACCTTGTCGCTGGTGGAAATCCCTTTTGTTCCGCCGAAAATCTGGAGCGTGGCGCTGTCGCCGCTGATTCGGATAACCTGTCCCGGTGTGCTTCGTCCCGGGGACATGACCACCGCCAGCTCTCCGAGTCCCACATTTGATGCTTTCAGCGTGGCAATATTGCCGGTTATTTCATCAATTTTTGTGATAATTTCTCTCATATTTCAATCCTGTGAAAATTGAGAATTGAGAATTGAGAATTGAGAATTGCCCTTTTATAAAAACAGGTTATAAAAACAGGCTTCTTATTTCTCACTTCTCATTTCTCACTTCCGATGAAGGCATTGACCTCATTTTCAAGTTTTCGGAATTTGTCACTCTGCCATTCCGAGCTGTTCCAGTTTTTGAACAGAGAGGTCAGCCGGAAAAAGGTTTGCCTTCCTTCGTCTTTGTCTTTGATTGCTATATCTTTCTGCAAAATTTTGAAGACTTTGCCGAAGGTATAAATCTGACGCTCCAGTGTATTGTAAGCATCCACATTGTCAAAGGCATTCTGCTGGAGATACACGGCATCCAAAAATTCTGCTTTGAGCATCAGCACAAAGTCTGCTGCAGATGTGCCTTCCTCACCTACAACGTCCATGCGCTTTTTGACTTCATTGCCTTCAAACATGATTTTCTGCGTCTTTTTGATCAGATTCACCCATTCAGGGTCTCTTTTGTTCAGACTTTCAGCCATCTGATCCAGATATTTTGACCATGAAATCAGCGGATCAATCGCTGGAAAACGCCGGGCATTTGATCTTGCCCATGTCAGACCGTGAAACGCGCCGACCACTGCGAGCGTTCCCTGTGTCACCGGCTCTTCAAAGTTGCCGCCGGCAGGGGATACCGTACCGATAACCGACACAGACCCGATTTTTCCGCTTTTCAGGCGCACGCAGCAGGCTCTTTCATAAAACTCCGCAATACGGGATTGCAGATACGCGGGAAAGGCTTCTTCACCGGGAATTTCTTCCAGACGTCCGCTCATCTCACGCAAAGCCTGCGCCCACCGTGAAGTCGAATCCGCCAGCAGCAGGACATGGAGTCCCATCTGACGGTAATATTCTCCGATAGTGATTGCTGTATAAATAGAAGCTTCACGGGCAGCCACCGGCATGGACGAGGTGTTGCAGATAATAACAGTGCGCTCAATCAGGGTTCTGCCTTCGCTGTAAGGATCGGCAAGATGAGGAAATTCTTTGAGGGTTTCCACGACTTCGCCGGCGCGCTCGCCGCAGGCAGCCACGATAATAATATCCACATCGGCATAGCGGGAAATCAACTGCTGCAAAACTGTTTTGCCGGAACCGAAAGGCCCGGGGATACAGGCAGTTCCGCCTTTTGCCACCGGACAGAATGAGTCAATAATCCTGCATCCTGTTACCAGCGGCTCTGTGGGCAGCAGACGTTCCTCATAATTCTTCAGCGGAATTTTGATGGGCCACTGCTGAACCATGTTCAGCAATATGCGTTTTCCGGCTTCGTTTTCCACTTCCGCAATCACGTTATCCACCGTATAGGAACCCGCGTCAGCCATTTTTACAATTTTTGCTTTTCCGATAAAATTAAAAGGCACAAAAATCTGATGCGTGAATTTGCCCTCAGGCACCCATCCCAGAATGTCGCCCGCACAGATTTCATCTCCCTGTTTTGCAAGCGGTGTGAAATCCCATTTCAGGCTGCGGTCCAATGCTTCAAAATAAATACCCCGCTTGAGAAAAAGACCTGTTGCCTTTGACAGTTTGGGCAAGGGGTTTTGTAATCCGTCATAAATCTGCTGAAGCAGTCCGGGACCCAGTTCGACCACCAGCAGATCGCCGGTAAACTCAACTGTGTCTCCGATCTTAATACCTTTGGTGTCCTCAAACACCTGAACATTGCAATTATTCCCGCGCACACGGATGACTTCGCTTTTCAGCTTGCTTCCGTCAGATGCAAGAATATAGGCAACCTCGTTTTGCCGGACACTTTCGTCAAAAGAAGCCGTTACCATGTTGCCGTAAGCAGCAACCACTTTTCCATGGACAGGCATAATCAGCGTCCCTCCAATTTCCGGACTTTTGCCGCTCCCTGTTCCTCGCTCAAAGCCAGACGCTTTTCAAGCATCTGCACTTTAAGCAGGTAACTCAGGATCGAATTAAAATGAAAGGGATCATCCCCTGTGTTTTCATCGAGATAATTCCAAAGTATCTGCTCAATAAGTTCCTGACGTTTGGGCGGATACGCCTCAGCTATAAGACTTTCCACCCAGGGATAATCTGCGGACAGCCCGAAATCTTCGGCATTTGAGCTGCACAGTCTTTCCGTAAGCGTCCCGGCTGAGATTAGACCCTCATCAGCCGCGGCTCCGTCAGCCACGAGATGTTCCCCCGGGTCCAGTCCTTTTTTACGCGCTCTGACAGCCGTCAGAATATTGCGTAAATCCCGTTCAAATCCGAAATATCCCCGAATAAGCCCGTTGCGGGTTTCCGACAGTACATAGTCGTAGTATGCCCCGTACAGACGATCCGCAGATTTCGGGCCGAAGCCTGCCGAACTGTCATGGGATTCTCTCAGAAAATTCAAAATAAAATCAGGTCCTTCCTGCGGCGATTTGATCTGCTCGCTCCAGAATTCGGCATTAAACAGTGCGTGTTGCATTGCAAATGTTTTACCGGACAAAAGTTTTTCTACCATAAAAACATCCTGTCCCAGAAGAATCAGATTGATTTCTTCCAAATCCTTAGCTTCGATATATTCAAGCAGTTCGGTTAACCTGACTTTGATTTTCCGGTCGTCCCGCTGCAATTCGGGCAGATATCCGGCAAGAAAGTAATATTTCATTTCCGAGCCGTCTCCTCTGATTTTATATCAGACGATTTGATATTGGAGAAAAGTTCACGGAATCCGGGGGTCAGGAACCGCAAAAACAGCGAAAGAAATGCTTCATCTGTAAAATCAAAGCGGACATTGCCGTCTTTCCTGTCCACCTGAAAACCGAATCTGACGCCGTCGGATTCCATGACAAGCGACATTATGTCGCCGTTGTCTTTGGCATAGTGCTGTGCCATCAGGTCAATCGCGAAATCCCTGAGTTCCTGTTGAACGCCTTTGGGCAGCAGCAACTGAATGTCGGCATGTTGCGGATTTGCTGTGTATGCTTTGACAAAATCGGCGATCAGGTCTTTCAGATAATTAGGATCCCCCATTGTTTCTGTGAGTTTTGTTTTAAGAGGAAGGGTCAGCAGCTTTTCTTCCACGACTTTTTTGAGATTGCCGACAAACTGAGACGCGGCAATTTCCAGCGAAGAGCGCAGCCGTTTCAGGGTCTGATCTGCGTCTTTATCGGCTTTGCTCACAATGGATTCGGCTTGGGCTTTTGCAGCCGCCAGAATTTCATCGGCTTTTTTATGCGCCATATCAACAATCTTGCGCCCGGCTTCCTCCCCCTGCTGAACGCCGTGTTCTTTGAGCGTTTCAATCAGCGATTGTATTTTTTCAGTTCCCATAATTTCTGGATTTCCTTATGTACATTTTCAAGATTCATCTCCCGTTCCTCCCGTCGAGTGCAAAAAAAAACACGTTTAACGGGCGGAGTCGGTTTCCGGCTACTCCTCCGATGCCAGTTTTCTAAGCAGCACCCGAAAAATCAGCAAGGTGACAAGCACTGCGGGAATATAGGTTTTCAGAAAGACGCTTGCGATATATTCCGGATTCAGGCTGCCCCGGTAAATGCTGTATGCCAGTTCCGCAATAATCAGCACATCCGCAATCACTGCGATGAGATTGTTGTTTCAAATTCATTTTCTCCCGCTAAGGTCAGTACGCTGCATTTTCGGGTTTCAGTGTTTCGCGACTTTGCTGCTCGCCGCCGAAACACCGTAAAAATTTATAGCAGAACAAACAGTTCACCTCCGACGAGGCTGTTTATCTGTTGCTATTTTTTCTTTTCCTGCTTGGGAGCTATTGCCACTTCAACGGCTTTTTTCACAGTTCCTTCAACATTATAAGAAACTTTCACCATATCGCCGGCAGCCGGTGCCGCAGCCATTTTTGCAGCGGAGCAGTCAAATTCGGAAGTAACGGGTGCTGCATCTTTTTTGGCAGCTTCTTCCAGCTTGAGGGTTTTGGTTGCGGCGTTGAATTCAAGACATTTCCCCTCAGCCACTTCGGCTGCGATGCTGTTTGCAGCGAAGAAAAGGCAGGTTGCCAGACACAATGCACATACGAACAGTTTGTTTCTCATAACTTTTTTTTCTCCTTAATTAATTGTTATTAAAAAGCAGCTTTGAATTGCTGCACGACCCCTTATAAAAAAACATTCGGATTTTATTGGCAATTATTTGTAATCATCCGTTTTTCAGGAAAATGTAATCATCCGTTTTTCAGGAAAAAATGAAGCGCAGAGAGCATAAAAAAAGCCGCTTATTCACGGCTATAGGTCACTGTATTCTGCATTCTGCTTTTTTCCCGAAACGCAAAAGCCACCTCCATAACCCCTATCGAGGCTGCTTTATATTAAAAGCATATTTGAATGTCAATAAAATATTTAACCGTATTTATTCACCGGCATAATTTATGTTTTTAACCTATTACTTTTATTAAAAAAAATAACTGAATTAAAAAATCTCGGATTCCTGTTGCGACAGAAATATAAACTGTCTGTGTTAATCCGCGGCAATTTTTGTATAAAATTAGGAGTTACGCAGTTGAATTTTTTCGCTGCCGCAGAAACCCCACCCCTGCCCACCTCTCCCCCTCCCCGGAGGGGAGGGGAAATTACTCCCCCTCTCCTCCGGGGAGGGGGCCGGGGGGTGAGGTCGGTCTCAACTGCGTAACTCATAAAAAAAAATAAGAGCGGCAGGGCGGGCATGAAATGCCCGCCCTACTTCCACCATTCAAAAAAATGATGCACGGGTCCGTGTCCCTGACCGATATGATATGCCGCGCCGGCTCGAATCGCTTCGGTGATGTAGTCTTTTGCTTTGCTCACAGCCGCCTCGGTATTGTCTCCTTTTGCGAGAAAAGAAGCTATTGCTGACGAGAGCGTGCATCCGGTGCCGTGATTGTTCAGGGTTTCGATGCGCTCTGATTTCAGCAGGACAAATCGCTTTTCCTGCGTGAGATAAAGAACATCTGCAATATTGTTATCTTTCAGATGCCCGCCTTTTATGAGAATGCTTTTACTCCCATGACTCGCCAGTGTTCGGGCAGCCGCTTTCATGTCTTCAGCGCAGTGCAGTTCATGATTAAGCAGAACTTCGGCTTCGGGCAGATTCGGCGTCACCACGTCTGCTATCGGCATGAGATATTCCCGGATGGCTTCAACAGCCTGATCTTGCAGGAGTTTGTCTCCGCTCTGCGCCACCATTACCGGGTCTAAGACGATATTTTTTGCATGATGCTTTTTCAACTGCCGCGCCACAGTTTCAATCAGTTCTGCTGAAAAAAGCATTCCGATTTTTACCGCATCTGCGCCGATGTCCGTGAACACAGCTTCCATCTGTTCCGCAACAAAGGACGGCGGCACCGGATGAATGCCGGTCACGCCTTCGGTGTTCTGCGCTGTCAGGGCGGTAATCACGGACATGCCGTAGCAGCCGAGCGCGGAAAATGTCTTCAAATCAGCCTGAATGCCGGCGCCGCCCCCGCTGTCCGAACCGGCAACTGTGAGAACTTTGCAGTATGTTTTTTGGCTCATTATAAATCCTCTTCGTATAAATCCTCTTTGTAGGGTGGGCAGCTTGCTGCCCACCTTACCGAAATGATTTGAAATGATCCCAACCGGAGGGTTTCAGGTTTCAGGTGGGCTACCTTACTCCGCGTAGAACGAGTTTTTAACTCGTTTTTTATTTTCTGAAATGATCCCAGCCCGAAGATGTCAGTATTTTAATTTCTCCGTCCTGGCAGACAAGTTCGAGTCGCTTTGAATCGGTGACTTCGCCGATGGGATAAAGCGGAAAGCCGAATTGACTGAAGTAGTCTTTCTCAATCGCCGCTGCGCTGTCCCGTGACACCGTAAATGCCAGCGTGTAGTCTTCGCCGCCTGAAAGCGCATAAGCAGGCGCATCAAAATTGAATTGCTCACAGAATTGCTTCAGGTTTTGCGAAATCGGTATTTTTTCAGCATAGAGGCGAATGCCCACGCGGCTTTGCTCCGCAATGTGTCCGAGATCGGAACTGAGACCGTCGCTGACGTCAATCGCGGCATGAACGCCGTCTCGCCGCGCCAGAAAACGCCCTTCCCTCAGATAGGGCTTGGGCAGCAGATGCGCTTTGAGCAATTGTCTGAATGTCTCCGAATCCGCATGAATGTTATTTAGTATCAGATGCAGCCCGGCTTTGCTGTCTCCGAGAAATCCGCTCGAATACACAATGTCTCCGACTCTGGCTGTATCCCGGTAAAGAATTTCATTTTCAGGCGCAGTTCCCACCACCGCAATGTTGATAATCAGGTCTGTCTTTGAGCCGGTGGTGTCGCCGCCGAGAATATTGACATCAAATTCCACTGCCAGCGATTTGACTCCCTCGTACAAGTCTTCGAGATATTCCACTTCGCATGTTTCGGGAATCGCAATGCTGATAAAAGCTTCCCGCGCTGTTCCGCCCATTGCCGCAATATCGCTCAGATTGACTGCCAGCGATTTGTATCCCAATTTATAACCGGAAGTTGCATTTCTCAGAAAATGGATTCGCTCTACCAGCAGATCGGTTGTCAGCAGAATGACTTCACCATGACGCGGGACAAATGCCGCCGCGTCATCTCCCACCGCTTTCACCACATGCTGAGGTCGAATGAGACATCCCCGCGTGACTCTTTTAATAAATCCGAACTCGCCAATATCTTTCAGCTTCATGACGTTTTTGCCCGTATAATCATATTTTTCAATTCTCTCGCGGCTTTCTCCGGATCATCTGCGGACACAATCGCTGAAACCACCGCGATGCCCTCTGCTCCGTTTCGGACAATTGCCGCAGCATTTTCTTTTTTCAAGCCGCCGATGGCAACCAAAGGAATTTTAACGGCTTTTCTGATTTCAAGAAAGCCTTCGGGGCCGAGGGGTTCGGCGGCATCTGCTTTTGTATTTGTCGGAAAAATCGGTCCTACGCCGATATAGTCTGCCCCGCATTTTTCCGCATCAACTGCGTTTTCAAGGGTTTCTGCGGAGATGCCGATGAACATTGAGTCTTTCAAAATGCCTCTTGCTGTTTCAATCGGCATGTCGTTTTGTCCGAGGTGAACGCCGTCGGCTTTTACCGCCAGAGCCACATCTATTCTGTCGTTGATAATCAGGGGAATCCCGCGTGATTTCAAAAATGACTGAACAGAGCGTGCCTGCTCGATAAATTCTCTCGTGGAACAGGTTTTTTCTCTCAGTTGAACGCAGGTGACGCCGCCGGCAACCGCAGCAGCAACGATTTGCAGCGTTGTTCTCCAGCGAGACAATCCCCTGTCCGTCACGAGATATAATGAGTAGTCTATAGTCATAATCTGATACTCCGCAGGGTCACGCCGGCGGCGTGACCCTGCACGTCAAATTCAATTTGGGGGGTACATCCAATGTCATTCTGAACGAAGCAGCAGAGATGCACGGCCGTGCGTCTCTACGACTGCGCTCGGAATGAAAGGAGAAGATTCATCTATCTGATAATCCTTGCCCCTGCTTTCAAGTCTTCCGGCGTAATCGTATAAAGAGCGTTTAGTATTTCTATCATAAAACTGCCGGGCGCGGCGGCTTTTGCGCCCGCGACTTGTCCTGCCAGCCCGAAAAACGCCAGTGCAGTCGCCGCAGCATAAAGCGGATGTTTGTCCACCGCCGAAAATGCGGCAATCGTCACGGTTGCGGCGCATCCGGTTCCGGTGATGCAAGCCATCAGCGGATGACCGTTTCGTATCTGTATGATATTCTCGCCGTCCGTGACGACATCTGTGGGACCCGTAATCGCCAGCGTTGTTTTCAATTCTCCGGCAAGCATCTTCGCTGTTTCCGCGGCTTCTTCCACAGAATGAACCGAGTCCACACCTTTTGTCTTTGACTCGCTGTCCCGCAGAGAAAGAATCTCCGAGGCGTTGCCCCGAATCACGCTGAGTTTTGTCTCACGGATAATTTCTTTTGCCGCACGAGTTCTAAGCGATGTCGCGCCGGACCCGACAGGATCCAGGATAATCGGCGTTCCAAGCTCCGAAGCTTTTTTACCGGCTTTTATCATGGAGGCAGTCCAGTCGTCTGTGAGCGTGCCGATATTGAGAACCAGCGCAGCCGCGATTGAAGCCATTTCCTCCACTTCATTGTGAGCGTGCGCCATGACCGGCGACGCGCCCATTGCCAGCAGCGCGTTTGCGGTAAAATTCATCACTACATAGTTGGTGATATTATGAATGAGCGGTTTCTGTTGTCTTACTTTTGCAAGATTTTCCGCGGCTCTGTTTGCCAAATTTTCCATCATGACTCCATAGTAATATTTCGCCCCTACGGGGCTGTTATCGGAATTTGTTGCCGATTGCTACAAATATCTCGCCCCTGCGGGGCTTTCAGTCCTGTAGGGACTTTCGAGAATAGCCCGGCAATTTTATTGCCGGGTAAAGAAGGAATCTCTCATTTTTCCAGTCCAGTAGGGACGGCTGAAAATTGCCGAGCTATTCCCCGTCGTCCCTCCGGGACAAAAAAATGCTGTTATAGCAAGTTCATTCATCTGTTTTCTCTCTTTTTTTCGCTTTACAGTTCGGCATTGATATTAACTAATTTCATCAGGTTTTCAACAATACGATCCATTTCAACGGTATGTGCATTCAGTTCTTCGGATATTCCTGCATTTTCCTGAGCGTTGGCAGAATGCTGTTCTGTGAATTTTTTGCTTTGACTCATTTTCTCATGCACATACTCAATCTTATTTGTCTGCTCGGATGAAGAGGTAGTAATTCCGACAATAAGCTCTGAAATTTTTTCTGTATTTTTCACAACATCGGAAAATGCGAGTTCAGTCAGATGAACCAATTCTGTTCCGTTTTCAACTTTCACAATAGATTCTTCAATAAGAGAGGAGATATTGTTTGCCGCGCCTGATGCTTTGCCTGCAAGGCTTCGGACTTCATCGGCCACAACTGCAAAACCGGCACCCGCTTCTCCGGCGCGGGCGGCTTCAATGGCTGCATTCAATGCCAGCAGATTGGTCTGAAAGGCAATTTCATTGATTAATTTGATAATCTGAGAGATTTTTTTGCTTGTCGCGGAAATATCTGTCATGGAACCGCTGAGGCTGTTCATTGTCTCATTTAACTTATTAACGGCAAAGCCTGTTTCTTTTGCAGATATATCAGCCTGTTGTGCATTGTCAGCATTCTGTTTCGCCATTAAGGATATTTCTTTGAGCGAAGACCCGCTTTCCTCAATGATGTTATTCTGCTCCGAAACACCGGTCGCCGTATTCTGGCTTGCGGATGCAACCTGACCTGAAGCCGAGTTAATCTGATTTGATATTTCTTTTAATCCCTTAATCATCTGTTCCAAAGGCTTTATCAGCATTTTCCGCATAAAAAGATAAAGGATCAGCGCAATCAGAATATCCATTATAGTCAATTCCGTCAAGGTATTGAAAGCTTTTTTCTTCAGGGCATTCCTAACATATATATCTGTTCCGTAAACATTCAGCACACCGAGTTCTGTATTATGAGTGCCTTTGATTGCCTCCTTTTTCAGAATATAGTCTTTTTCAGAAAGTAATTTGTCGGAAGGAACGATATTTCCGGTCTCATTTCGCATAAATCCGAATAATACCTTGTCTTGATTGGAAATAAACAGACCGGTAATTGCTTTGTCTTCCATCTGGGGCAGAAGAATATCTTTGACTGCCTGTTCATCATAATCAAAAAGGGGTTTTTTCAGACTTGGAGATAACAGTATGATTCTGTTTTGTATTTTTTCATCCAAATCACGGTACAAATCCGATGATTCACGCCGAAACCTGTATATAGCGAAGGCTGTAGTAATGAAAGTTATCGCTGTAACCGCTATAAGGATAACTTTCATAGGCACTCCCAAGCGATATTTTTTCATTTCCCTGTTTCCTTTCCGATAATTCATTCTGTAGGATGATTTTGCAAATCGTCCAGTTGATAAAACGATTTGCAAAATCATTTT
>JAIFKL010000102.1 GCA_020049595.1 Desulfobacteraceae bacterium | reverse complement strand
AAATTCTCCCTCTCCCCTCCGGGGAGAGGGCCGGGGTGAGGGGCGCGGCGGATGTCCGAATCTCCCCCTCTCCCCAAAGGGGAGAGGGAGAATTTCTTAACTTAATGGCATTGGGTGACGGGGGAGGGGCAAGGTTTCGGGTAAAAAAATGAATGAAGACAATGTAATTCTGATTGTGGATGATGTTTCCATAAATATACAGATGATAAAGGAAATCCTCAATGAAGATAAAGTTTACAAATTTATCTTTGCCACCAACGGGAATCAGGCTGTCGCCGTCACCCGCAAAGCAAAGCCTGACCTGATTCTCTTAGATATTATCATGTCCGGAATGAACGGATTCGAGGTCTGCGAAGTCTTAAAAGCTTCTTCGGAAACTGCTGATATTCCGATTATTTTTCTGACTGCCAAAACCGAGTCCGAGGCCATTGTGAGAGGATTTGAACTCGGCGCGGTTGACTACATCACCAAGCCTTTTCAGAAAGACGAACTGCTGGCGCGGGTGAGAACCCATTTAAAGCTCAGACAATCTGAGCGGGCATTGCGGGAAAACAAGAAAAATCTTGAACGGCTTGTTCAGGAAGAACTTGAAAAACGGCGCAAGCAGGAGGAATTGCTGATTCAGAAATCAAAACTTGAATCTTTGGGAAGACTTGCTGCCGGTATTGCTCATGAAATCAACCAGCCTCTTGCCGGAATTGCCATGGGCGTTGAAAATATTCTTCTGAGAACCGTGAATAAACGGATAGACAAGGAATATCTGAAGCATGAATGCGAGTTTCTGCTTCAGGATGTTGACAGAATCAAACATATCATCGAGCATATCAGAATCTTTTCCCGGGAACAGCAGTCTGTTTTTTTTGAGAATGTGGACATTAAGGAAGTGGTTGAAAACGCGCTGCTGATGGTCGGCAAACAGTATGAAAATCACAACATAAAATTCTTATTGGAATTGGAAGAAAATATCGCGCCTGTCTTCGGAAATAAGTATAAACTTGAACAGGCTTTGCTGAATCTGCTTTCAAATTCCAAAGATGCGCTGGAAGACAAAAGCCGCTTTGAAACAAAACTGATAAAAATAAAGACGTATCAGGATACAGAAAAAATCTGTCTTGAAGTCGAAGATAACGGAAAAGGCATTTCCGAAGAAGATGTGGAAAAGCTGTTTGAACCTTTTTTCACCACAAAAAGCCCGGACAAGGGAACCGGTCTGGGGCTCTCCATTACTTACGGCATCATCAAAGAGATGAGGGGAGAAATAAGCGTTCAAAGCAAAGCCGGTGAGTATTCAAGGATAAAGATTTCACTCCCGAAAATTATAAATCAGTAGGGTGGGCAGCCTGACTTCGGCGTGAGTTTCGACAGGCTCAACTCCCGCTCAGTAGAACGCTGCCCGCCGGCTTATAAACGGCGGGCATTTCATGCCCGCCCTACAAAATCAGATGAACAAACTCAAAATACTCATTCTTGATGATTCCGAGCGGATTGTTTTTGAACTGAAAACTTTTTTTCAGGACCTTGACTACATTGTTTTTGAATCCCTCACACCGTCTCAGGCTTTTGAAATACTTGATAAAAATGAAACAGACATTATGATTTTAGACATCAATCTCCCTGAGATGAACGGGCTGGAAGTGCTGAAGCGGGTCAAAAGCCGATTCCCGGATATTGAAGTCATTATGATAACGGGCCACGGGGATATGGAAAAAGTCATTGAAGCCATGCGGGCGGGCGTTTCCGACTTTTTCAACAAACCCTTCCGGTTAGTGGACATTCAGAATGCCATTGAAAGAACCAGAAAATTTGTCGCCTTAAATCAGAAGCTGAAAACCGTTCAGAAACATTACAGCTTAATTTCAAAAGAACTCAGGAACAGGGTCGAGCATCAGATTGTCGGTGAAAGCGATGCCATAAAATCTGTCATGGACATGATGCAGAAAGCAGCGGAAGCCGATAACACGCCGGTACTGATCACCGGAGAAAGCGGAACCGGAAAAGAATTGGTCGCCAGAGGCATTCATCATCTCAGCAGGCGGAACTCTCATTATTTTTATGCGGCAAACTGTTCCGCCATTCCCTCGGAACTGTTTGAAAGCGAACTCTTCGGACATCAGAAAGGCGCATTTACCGGCGCGGCAGAGGAAAAAGTCGGCTGGTTTGAAGCTGCCCATAACGGCACATTGTTTTTGGATGAAATCGGCGACATGCCCCTGCTGCTTCAGTCAAAACTTCTCAGAGTGCTTGAAGACAAAAAAATCCGCAGGGTGGGTTCAAACCGGGAGATTCCCGTTGATGTGAGAATTTTGTCCGCCACCAACAAAAACATGGAAAAACATATACGGGAAAATCAGTTCCGGCAGGATTTGTATTACCGGCTCAATGCCTTTTTTATTCATATTCCGCCGTTGCGGGAGCGGACCGAAGATGTGAGTTTGCTGCTGAAATATTATGCGGATTTTTATTCCGGAGCGATGAATAAGCGGATAAAAAAAATCGCTCCCGAACTGATAGAAAAGTTAAAAAAACATCCTTTTTCCGGCAATGTGAGAGAATTGAAAAACATGACTGAAATGGCGGTTATCCTGTGTGATGACGGCGTGTTGAAAGAAAAGCACTTTTCCGCGCTGGAACATAGCGGCGATCAGGGTCCCCAATGTATGAACAAAGCCTGTCCTTATTTCAATATCAGTTTTGAAAACAAATTTGATTTATTGCAGATTGAACAATATCTGATCTGTGAGGCGCTGAAAAGATCAGACTACAACAAAACAAAAGCTTCAGAATTGTTGAATATGTCTTGGAGCGCCCTGGACAGAAGAATGAAAAAATACGGATTGGACTGCCCTTAGCCGCGAATGAACAAACGCAATTTTTTTTTAGCCACGAATGAACACGAATTTTCGCACGAATTTTTTTAACACGAAAACAGAACAATCCCGAAGAAATGAAAAAATTTTCGTGCTTTTCATAGATTTCGTGCTTTTCGTGGTAAAACATTCGTGTTCATTCGTGGCAAATATTTCACGGTAAATTCCGAAGGATTCCGGACATCATCGCATCGGTTGTTTTCCCGGAGCTGTTAATCATCACGACAAAGCGGTAAAATTCCCCGTTTCCGCTTTCAATATAGCCTGCTCTTGTTTTTACACCCGTCAGACTTCCGGTTTTATAGAACTGTCTGCCCTCATGACGCATGAGATGCCGGTAAGGCTCAAATGCCTCGAGAAGTCTGCACAGCGATTTGGCGGAAATTCTGTTTTCTCTTGAAATTCCTGAACCTTCTACAATATTGATGTCTTCCGCATTCAGAATATCTATATAGGCAGATGCCGCCCGAACTCCTTTTTCCAATGTGCCGGGCATACCGAAAATTTTTGCGCCCGCTGCGACAAGCACTTGATTTGCAATGAAATTATTGGAATACTCCAGCAATTTTGAAATGACATCTTCCATTGAAAAGCGTGAGACATATTTATAAACAAGCGTATCTTTGTCTTCCTCAACTTTTCCGATTCGGATATTGTCGCCTGATGCAATTCCTTCTTTTTTCATAAAATATTGAAAAAGATGTCCAGCGTAAAGCGTGATTTCATCCTGTTCCTGAGAAAATATGACTCTTTCGCTGTTACGCCCGTATTTTGCTATCTTTTTTAATGCAAAAGGCAAAAGCGGCGTCTGAGGCTCTGCGCTGACATAGACGCCGTTTTCCCGCTTAAAAGATACAGTGTTGAAATTAACGCATAATGCGCCGTTGGGCGCATCGTAGGGATTCAGCGTTGAAGTCACTCCCGGAATGACGATGGGATCAAAATACGAGTGATCCAGAATCAGATCATTGAATGAGCCGATTTGGGTCGCCAATGTTTTGCATATCTCCGCCACGACTTCCGATATGAGCAGCGGATCGCCGCAGCCTTTTATCTTCAGGTTGGAACGGCTGTCTGTATAAAATTCGGTTACAAATCTGAAATCCGTTCCCAAATAATGAATTGCGGTAAGCGATGTGAGTATTTTCAAAGTGGAAGCGGGAATCAGCTTTTCATCCGCATTCTCGGAAAAAAGAATTGTCCCTTTGGGGTCGGCAATCAGAACCGCATCGTTATTTCCGATAAATTTCTGCAAGTCATCCCATTTTTCCGCATGGAGATTTTCCGCTTTTCCGGCGCACAGAAAGCAGAAAAGCGCAAGACACAGAATGTAATTTTTCTTCCTTAACTGATGTTTCATTTTTCCTCCGTAAAAGATTTTTCTGTAAGGCGGGCATGTCATCTTATTAAAAAACTACTACTGGAAATTTTGTAACACGTTTTCTGCATTATTACAATAGAGATTTGCTGTGAGATAAATCTTTCACGATCTATCTTATTGACTTTCTGTTTTCTTTTATGGCAATAATCAGCAGATTGAAAAAAAACTGCCGCCTTTCATATCGTAAAGCGGTTTTTCAAACCGCTGAAACCGCTTGAAAAGCGGTTTTACGGATAACACAGTTTTTGAAAGCGAATTGGTATTAGCCTGCTCTTGGAAACAGCAAATGGAGATAACATAATGGAAAAATATGAGATTGTATTTTCCGCCGAACTTGAGGCGGATGTGAATGAATTTGTCAGAAAGTGGAATGCAGATGCGGAATGCAGCAAGATGGCAACGGCTATGGCTGAAAAAGCAACAGAAAGCAAGCAGTTTGCTGATCCGTCTGTCAATGATATTATTGTGTTTATGACAAGCGTTGCAGGAGGCGTGACTGCAAATATGCTTTATGATGCCATTAAAGAGTATTTCAAAGAAAAAGGATATCTTGTCAGTGTCAAGAAAGATAAATGGGGGCGGTTAAGTGTGGATCATCTGCCGCTGAAGAAAAAGAAATAAGGGCAATTTTTTGCGCGCATTGTCTGAACCCTGATTTTCAGGATTAAAGGATTTTCATGATTTGTGTTTTGCCTGTTCACGCCGGTCGCCGGTCGCCTGGCAGGTGATCTACAAGGATTGTGTTTAAGCAAGGATTACTCGGCGATCCCGTAATCCCTGCTTACACACAATCCTTGCAGATTCATGATTTGTGTTTTGCCTGTTCACGCCGGTCGCCGGAA
>JAIFKL010000253.1 GCA_020049595.1 Desulfobacteraceae bacterium | reverse complement strand
CCGTACAGCGCCCGCCCGGCTAAAAACAGACAAACAGACTCAAATCGCTGTCTGTTTTAAGCCGGGCGCTTGAAAAGCGGTTTTACGGAGACCGCTGAAACCGCTTGAAAAGCGGTTTTACGGAGACCGCTGAAACCGCTTGAAAAGCGGTTTTACGGAGAACAGGGTTTTTGATAGCGGATTGGTATGAGCTTTTCCGCCCCTTCTTCCGTCATATTTATGAAACATCGGTCGCTCACGCTCCCGGCTCCGAGCATGGAGCGTGAGCGACATGCAGGCAGCAGTATTCTCAATTCTCACTTAAAAAATGGCAGCTTGCAAAATGCTCCTCGCCCACAGCCCTGAGCGGCGGCGGGGTCCGGCAAATATCCTGCGCTTGTGAGCAGCGGTTTTGAAACCGGCATCCTTGCGGCAAATCATGCAGGCTCGGCACCATCCCCCGAATCACGTTCAGCCTGCTTTTTCTCGGCGTCTCAAGGCGGGGAATTGAGGAAAGCAGTCCCCGGGTATAAGGATGACTCGGATGCCTGAATAAGTCATTCACCGGCGCGGTCTCGACAATCTTTCCCGCGTACATCACCGCCACATCATCGCACATCTCCGCAATCACGCCGAGATCATGGGTAATGAAAATAATCGTCATGCCGGTTTCATGCTGCAACTGCTTCATCAGTTCCAGAATCTGCGCCTGAATCGTGACATCCAAAGCAGTAGTCGGCTCATCTGCAATCAGAATATCCGGCTCACACGCCAGCGCAATTGCAATCATAACCCGCTGGCGCATTCCGCCTGAAATCTGATGCGGATATTCTCCCATGCGTTCCGGATCGGGAATGCCGACTTTCTGAAGCATTTCAAGAGATTTTGTCTGTACTTCCTGTTTTTTCATACTTGGATAATGAAGCCGGAAAACCTCGCCGATCTGCTTTCCGATTTTGTGAACCGGATTCAGAGCCGTCATCGGTTCCTGAAAAATCATGGAGATGCGTCTGCCCCGGATTTCGTGCATTTTATCTGCCCCGACTTTCACAATATCGGTATCGTAAAACAGGATTTGCCCGCTTTCGATGCTGCCCGCAGGCTTGGGCAGCAGCCGCATAATGGAAAGAGAGGTGACGCTTTTGCCGCAGCCGGATTCGCCGACAATGCCGAGGGTTTTATGCTTTTTCACATCAAAACTCACGTCATCAACGGCGCGGATTCTTCCGGCTTCGGTGTCAAACACGGTGACGAGATTTTTTACGCTCAGAATGACTTCGCTATCAAAGGGGTGAGATGTATTCATAAATGCTTCGTTTGCAAGCAGGGCGGGCATGAAATGCCCACCCTACCAGAGACTTGACAGAGAAAGGATAAGCACAGGGGCTTATCCCTACTAATAACTCCAGATTAATTTCTGCTGCGCTTTTATATCGCCTTCTATCCGACAATCACATTTTCCGCCCGGCACTCCGCATAAAGCACATGCCGACTGTTCGATATGGCTGTCCCATTGCTCAGGGCTGACGCCTGTCCGCTGCCTTTCCTCGAGACGGTTGTCAAAACGATGCGGATATATTTTGTAAAGAATGGGCCCCGGCAATGTCTTCAAATCATCCTCTGAAAATTGAAATTCGGAAAATTCCGGCTCGGCTTCTGAAATTGCAGGCGCAGTCAAAGCAGCGTCAGCAGATATTGTCTCATTTTCTTGCGCTGCCGACAATTCCGGCGGGGCATCATCTTTTTGATCTTCTTCTGCCAGCGAGTTATTTTCTACTGCTGCCGAGTCATCCGAAGCAGCCTTCATCTCTTCAATTTCTTCAGATTCGGACGGATGCTGTAAAGTTTCATCTTTTTCTTCCATATATTATTCCTCCTGAATTAACCCTGAAAGATTAACCACGAAAGCACGACCATCTTACTAAAATCAGGTACGAAAAACACGAAACTGAAGGCTGCCCTTTCGGCATTTTCATAATTTTCATAATTTTCGTGCTTTTCATCTCTTTCGTGCTTTCGCGGTTGATTTTCCATGTGTTATAATTTCATTTTATATGTCTCGTCAACAATCGTTGTCGGCGGGAATGTCTTTACGTCTTTCATCGCCTGATTTGTCTCATTGTGAAGCGTCTCGTCAAACCAGAACAAACCGCCTGTTGAACTTCCGAAAGGATCAAAGAGATCGCCGGAATGCTTTGTTCCCGGCGGATTCGGCAGACGCCACCAGCGCCAGTATGCCTGACGCACATACGGCACCATGAAGGTCGGCACAAAGGAGCCGATTTCATGAATCTTTTCCTGAATTTTAAGCGAAAGTTCTATGCGCTCCTTTTCCTCCAGAGAATTGCGGTACGCGTCAATCAGTTTGTCCATTTCCGGGTCCTCGGTATTGGTGATATTGTTGGTCTGGGGCTTGTGGGCATTCTCAGAATGAAAATGCTCCCAATACTGAGGCCGCAAAGACGTACTCCAGCCCATCCATGCCACATCATGGTTTTTTTCCATGACTTTCTTGTAGGACGCGGCAGGGTCCAGCTTTTGAAGCCGCAGTTCGACGCCGGCTTTTTTTGCCTCTTCTTTGAGTACCACAAGACGGGGCGTATGCTCGTCAATGCTGTAAGTCACTGCTTTCATGTAAGCATCCGCTTTGTCCAAATCAAAACGCCTTGCCTTCACGTTGTTGTTGGAATAGGGACCGTAACCCATAAAGCCGTGTTCCAACCTGAAATAATCATTCCTCAGCACTTTTTCAATGACTCTTTCAATATTCATGGCATGAGCAAAAGCGTAGCGGACATTTCTGTCTTTGAAAATTTCCCTGTCCTGATTCAGCCACAAACCCATTGCAGACTGCTGGGTATTGTTGAAAAACCATATTTTGTGAACATAACCCTTTTCCACCACCGGCGTTTTTGTTTTTTCATACCAGTAGTTGGGAAAATTGACGTTGAAAACATCTTCTTTGGCTTTTTTGAAATATTCCCACATCATGTTCATGTCTCTGACAACGGTAAAAACCACTTTTTCGACGTTGAAGCGGTTTTTAAAATAGCGCAGGTCTTTGCCCCACCAGTCTTTTTTACGGGTAAATTCGACGTATTTTCCTTTTTTAAAATCGGACAGTTGATACGCGCCGGTGTTCGGTACAATTTCCCAATTGTATTTCCTGACAAAATTTTCGTCAAGCTCGCCGTAAAAATGTCTTGGGGTGGGACTCAGACCGAGTTTGAGGTGAAGGTCCGGCACAGGCTTTGTGCTGACCACCGCCAGCGTATAATCATCGTAAACAATGACCTTCTCAATTTCCTCTGTGTAGTAATCGTTATACCAGGGTGCGATAATGTGTTTGGAGCGCATAAACTCCAGCGTATAAACAAAATCATCCGCGACAACCGGCTTGCCGTCAGACCATCGGGCATCTTTGTTGAGCTTGAAATACATGGTTTTTTTGTCTTTGTCAAACGCCCAGTGCGTGGCGAGTTCGGGAGTAATGTTTTCGGTATTGGGATGAATCCCGATCAGGCTCAGTTGATTGTCGAGAATCGCACTCCTGAAATTGCTGTTTGAGTCGGGACCCACCACCCGGAAGGTCATGGGAAAACTCAGAATGGATGTGTGAAAGGTTCCGCCTTTTTTTGCCTCATCTGAAGCAAAAACCGGGTCGGTATCGTTTGTGAGCCATTCGATGTCTTTGGGAAGTTCCGGAGCGGCGAATGCAGCAGCCTGAAAAAAAACGACAAGCATAATTGCTGTCGTGAGCGTCTGCCTGAAAAATTTCTTCATAATTCTCCTACAAATATTTCACCCCTGACGGGGTTTGTGTTTTATGTATCATCCTGAATCTGCAAATATTTCCTACAAATATTTCACCCATGACGGGGTTCAATCGCTGATCATCACCGGATTAGCTCCGACAGGAGCGTCATATTTGCAGCATCGTATATCTGCAAATATTTCACCCCTGACGGGGTTTGTGTTTTGTGTATCATCCTGAATCTGCAAATATTTCCTACAAATATTTCCCCCATGACGGGGTTTGTGTTTTATGTATCATCCTGAATCTGCAGATATTTCCCCCCTGACGGGGTTCAATCGCTGATCATCACCGGATTAGCTCCGATAGGAGCGTCATATTTGTAGCATCATATTTGTAGCATATAACGCGAACTCCGTAGGAGTGACATATCTGTTTTCAAAATTCCAATTTCAACTCTCCGACCCGCCATTTCCGCACAGAATTAATGACATAAATTTCCTCGCTTTGAGCAAGCATTTCAACAGGAATGACCTGTTCGCTTATCTCGCCCTGATCCAGCAGCCATGAGCGAAAGGTCCCCGCCAGCAAGCCGCAACTGACCGGCGGCGTGATGAGCTTTCCGCCTTGCCGAATCACAATATTGGCGACCGTTGTTTCCGTAACTTCGCCCCGCTCGTTATACAGAATCACATCATCGCAGTCAGGACAGTTCTCCCGTGCTGTCTCATAAACCCTGCGGTATGTGGTTTTATGATACAAAAAGGGATCGTCAGAATGAACAGGTGTCGGAGACAGGCGCAGCAGCGTCGGTTGTTGAGCCTGCATGATTTGTTGAGCCTGTCGAAGCACAGGGTCTATGGACTGAGGCTGGCAGGAAATTGAGCCGCCTTTGGACAGCATCAGCCGCACTTTGTAAGACTTGTTTTTATCAAAGACAAAAACCATGTCTTCAAGCGTTTCCGTGACCCGTTCCGCATCAAGCAGAAAATCAAAATATTCCGCTGAATCCCGCAGGCGCCGGAGATGATATTCCAAGAGAAAATAGCCTTTGTCCGGCTCCCACAGCAGCGTTTCCAACAGCGAAAAATCCGGCTGTTTTCTTGATAAAACCCTTGCTTTAATTCGGCATTCTTCATATTCGTCAGCGGTGTCCGAATCCCAGACAATCCCGCCGCCCACGCCGTATTCTGCGGACTGTTCCGATTTATCAACAATAACCGTGCGGATGGCAATATTAAAGCGTGCGTTCCTGCCCGGCGCGATAAAACCGATGCAGCCGGTGTAAACATGACGGGGTTTTGTTTCCAAATCGGCGATGATATTCATGGTGCTGTTTTTGGGTGCGCCGGTAATAGAGGCGCAGGGAAAAAGTGCTGTCATTATATCGCATAAATCCGAATAGCTGTGCGCTTTTACTGTGGAAGTCATCTGCCAGAGAGTGGGATATTTTTCCACTTCAAAAAGCTTGGAAACATGCACACTGCCGGTGGTCGCAATCCTGCCCGCGTCATTTCGGATCATGTCAACGATCATCACATTTTCAGCCCGGTTTTTTTCCGAATAATGCAAGAAGCACGCCTGCTTTTTATCTTCCGAAAGTGTCATTGCCCTTGACGCGGTGCCTTTCATGGGGCGCAGCGTCAGTTCATGCCCTTTCAGATGAAAAAAGAGTTCCGGCGAAGCCGAACAGATCACAAATCTGCCCGTATCAATATAAGCAGCATATTTTGTCTGCTGAACCGCCATCAGTTCAAGGAAAAGCTGCCATGTATCTCCGAAAAAAGGGGCTTTCAGGCGGAAGGTGTAATTCACCTGATAGGTATCTCCCCGTGCAATATGCGTTTTGATTCGGTCAATTGCCTGATTGTATGCTGTTTTGCTCACCGAGGGCGTCCAGTTTTCGGGAAGCTGAACGATTTTTTCCGGCAGAGACGGAAGGTTTATTTTTTCCGGCTCCGGGTAAAGACCGAACCACAGCAGCGGAAAATCGTCCGGGGGATGCGTTCGGAGTGCGGCATCGAATGCCGGAGAAGCCTCGTAACTGATAAAACCCACTGCATAAAATCCCTGCTCATTTACAGCAGTTTCAATCTGTTTCAGTTTCGGAACAACCTCGTCAATATGAAAGGCGGCGATCACCTCACAGGGAGCGGAAAAGCGAAACCATTGTTTGTTTTCAGCATCCTGAATTACAGATATATTTGTCATAAGCTGTTTGCCGTTTGTCATTTACGCTTAAATAAAATAAGAATATCAAAATATTTTTTGATTTTCAAGGATTATTATTTTTGCATTCCGGCTGAATCGGAATATTTTTGCTTTTTTTTATCAGCTTCCGTGTTCAATTGACATCAGAAGATCGTCGTGATAATATTACTCATCTGATAACCACTGACTGCGGGGAGATTGAAAGCATGAAAAATATAAGCGAAAACACCCTTTTTTACGGCGACAATCTCGATATTCTGAGAAAAAGAATCAATGATGAAACGATTGATCTTTGTTATATTGACCCGCCTTTCAATTCAAAAAGATCATATAATCAGATATATCTGAACATCGGGGAAGATAAAGCTCAGGCGCAGGCGTTTATTGATACTTGGAAATGGGATGAATATGCAACTAAAGGCTATCAGGAAATCATTACGAATTATGAGGGAAGATTTACCAGTCAAATTATAGACCTTATTCAAGGATTACAGAAGGTTATAAAACAAGGTTCTCTGCTTGCATACCTTGTCAGCATGACATTGAGAATCACGGAAATTCAGAGGGTTCTGAAACCGACCGGCAGCTTTTATCTGCACTGTGACCCGACCGCAAGTCATTATCTGAAACTGGTTTTGGACGCGGTGTTTTGTGCTAAAGGTGGTGAATATCGCAATGAAATACGCTGGAAAAGACAACCTGTAAGAGGAGCAAAAGCAACAGGTTATCAATATGCAAGAAACTCAGATAGTGTTTTGTATTATACCAAATCTGACATATCGACTTGGAATAATCCATACAAGGAATATGACTCTTCATTCATTGCCAGTAAATTTAGAAAAGATGCTAATGGACGATATTTCAGAGATTGTGATTTAGGAGACTATTCCGAGGCTTCAATTCAAAAGTTTGAATTACAGGGCAGAATATATGTTACAAAAAATGGTAAAAAGCGACTAATCAGATATCTTGATGAAGAAAAAGGTGAAGCCATAGGTGATATATGGACGGATATAGCTGAGATAAATTCGATGGCAAAAGAACGCCTCGGTTATCCCACCCAAAAGCCCGAAGCATTACTTGAACGTATCATAAAAGCCAGCAGCAATGAAGGCGACACGGTTCTCGATGCTTACTGCGGCTGCGGAACAACGGTTGCTGTGGCACAGAGATTGAAACGCAAATGGATAGGAATTGACATCACCTATCAGAGCATAAGCTTGATAATCAAGAGGCTTGAGGATA
>JAIFKL010000084.1 GCA_020049595.1 Desulfobacteraceae bacterium | reverse complement strand
CCACGCGCCGCAGACAGAAGAAGAAATCGAAGCCGCGCTTGAGAAATATCCTTATCCGAAAGGCGTGGCCTTGCCTAAAAATTCCGATGTGAAAACCGTTGAACAGCTTTTCAGCAAAAAGCAGTTGGCGCAGTTGGCTTTTCTGAAATATCTCATCGGAGAAGTTCAAAATGAAGAGATGAGACATGCGCTGCTACTGTCTTTTTCAAGCTCGCTTAACAAATTCAACTTAACTTTTCACTACACAAAAAGCAGCGGCGGGGGCGACAGCGGCGTTTTCAGATATTACAGATACAGAATCGCGCCCGAACCGGGCAATCTTGATTTGATGCCGATATTTCAGACAAAATTCAAAAAACTGATGGCGGCGAAACAGGAAAAGATTGCAGATGAAAGCATTGACTATATCTACACGGACCCGCCTTACGGCAAAAAAATTCAATATTTGGATTTGTCTGTGATGTGGAACGCATGGTTGGATTTGCCTGTTTATCCGAAAGATTATGAATTGGAAGCCATTGAAGGCGGCGAGTTGAATAAAAGCAAAGCGGATTATTCGGATTTGCTCGCGCAGTCCATTGAGGAAATGTACCGCGTGCTGAAATTTGACCGCTGGATGAGTTTTGTTTTTGCCCATAAAGACCCGGCTTACTGGCATTTAATCGTTGAAACGGCTGAAAAAGCCGGTTTTGAATATATGGGCGCGGTCAGACAGTCCAACGACAAGGTGACGTTTAAAAAACGTCAGAATCCTTTTACCGTGCTGTCCGGTCAGCTGATTGTCAATTTCAAAAAAGCCCAAAGCCCCAAAGCAATTATGAAAAGCGAATTGGGCGCGGATGTTTCAAGCATCGTCATTGAAACAGTTGAAAATATGATTGCCCAAAATCACGGGGCAACATTGGAGGAAATTAATAACGAACTGATTATAAAAGGTCTGGAATTTGGATTTCTGGATATTTTAAGCAAAGAATATCAGGATATTACACCGTTTTTAAAGAGCCGTTTTACATATAATGAAAAAACTCGGAAATTTCATCTCCCGGAAAACAGGACATTTAAAAGCTGCATTGATTTGCATTTACGCATCAAATATTTTTTGATTTCCTACTTGCGGAGAATGAAAGAAAAGGGGTATCATCCCACTTTTGATGACATTGTGCTGAACATTATGCCCCTGTTGAAGAACGGTATCACGCCGGAAGAACAGACGATTCTCAATATTCTTGAAAAGGTGGCGATCAGAACCGGGGAAGCGAGATGGCAGATCACGGACGATAAACAGATGACGATTTGGTAAACACGAAAATATGAAAGGAACGAAAAACACGAAAGATGAATTCCTTCTCACGCTTCTTTTTTCTCGTTACAAGGCACTGCCTTGTAACGCATGGCTTATCGGGATGCCGCCTGTAGAACGGGTTTGTCTATTTTCAGCCTGGGCCGTTTTACGAGGCAGAGCCTCGCAACGAGATTGAAAAAAGCAAATATCTCTTTCGTGTTTTTCCCGATTTTCGTGCTTTCGTGTTCCGATTTTTGCGCTTAACTTTTAACGCCGGAGGGTAAAAACATGACGGTAACACTTGAATCATTGATGTCACGGGAAGATAAAATTGCGGTTGTGGGCTTGGGATATGTGGGACTTCCTTTGGCGGTGCAATTGGCAAAACATTTCGATGTGGTGGGCTTTGATCTCAAAACGGAACGAATACAAGAACTTAAAGCTGGCAAAGACCGCACGCTGGAAGTTTCCGAGCAGGAGTTGAAAGCCGCCCAAATCCTTTACACCGATGAGGCTCAGGAACTTTCCCGTTGCCGATTTATCATTGTCGCGGTGCCGACACCCATAGACCAGTACCGCATCCCGGATTTGCGCCCTCTGCACGGAGCATCGCGTATCGTGGGCAAATATTTGGCAAAAGGTGCCTGCGTCGTGTTTGAATCAACCGTGTATCCCGGCACAACAGAAGAAGAATGCGTTCCCATTATGGAGAAGGAATCGGGCTTGAAATTCGGCACGGATTTCAGCGCGGGCTATTCGCCGGAGCGCATCAATCCCGGCGACAAAGTGCATACTGTTGAAAATATTGTGAAAATCGTTTCAGGCTCGGACAAGGCATCGCTGGAAGTTGTTACCGGCGTTTACGGCAAAATCGTAAAAGCCGGGCTTCACAAGGCGTCTTCAATCAAAGTCGCGGAAGCCGCAAAAGTCATTGAAAATACCCAGCGGGATTTGAACATCGCTCTGATGAACGAGCTTGCCATGATTTTTGACAAGATGGGGATTGATACGACAGAAGTGCTGGAAGCTGCCGGAACCAAATGGAATTTCCTGCCGTTCAGACCGGGGTTGGTAGGAGGACATTGTATTGGTGTGGATCCATACTACCTGACCTTCAAAGCCGAGTCGCTGGGCTATCATCCTGAGATGATTTTAGCCGGACGCCGCATCAATGACGGCATGGGCAAATTCGTGGCGGAACGCGCCGTCAAAATGCTAATCGGGCTGGGAAAACAGGTGCGCCGGGCAAAAATCGCTGTTCTCGGCATTACCTTCAAGGAAAATGTGCCTGATCTCAGGAATACCAAAGTTGTTGACATTATTAATGAACTTAAAGACTATGAAATCAATGTACTGGTTCATGACCCGCTGGCGGACCCGGCAGAAGCCAAGAAATACTACGGGCTGGAGCTTCGGCAAATGGAAGAACTCATGGGCGTTGACGGCGTTATCCTGGCGGTCATTCACGACGATTACAGGAAACTCGGACTCTCAAATATTATGCGCCTGTGTACGGAAGGCGCATCGCTTGTGATTGACGTAAAAGGCGCGTTCAGCCCGGAAGAGGCGAAAAAGATGAATATCAAATATTGGAGGCTATAGACTGATGAAGAAACCGAACCCGGCGCATATTGAAAAGCTTTCCGAACTCTTCAACATTTCGCCGTTTCCTTCGCTGGTTTCCATGAAGTTGGCGGATATCGGCATCGGATATGCGGTCATTGAAGTGGATATTGAGGAAAAACACAGGCAACTGCTAGGCGTTGTGCATGGCGGCATGTTGGCGACGCTCATTGATACGGTTGCGTTCTGGTCTGTTTACTATGACATTGAAGACCCGGACGCGTGGCTTACCTCCGTTGATCTGAAGTTGAACTATCTCGCGCCTGCCGTATCGGGAAAGCTTTTTGCAAAAGGCTTGCAGATAAAAGTCGGCAAGACGCTTTGTTATGCAGAAGCGGAGATTACCAACGGAGAAGGCGAACTTATCACGCACGGAACCGCAACGCTTATGATTTTGAAAGAAGCTGACTCGATGAAAAAATATCCTTTTCCGCCCAAATTTCTTTAACACTAAAAACCGGAACACGAAAGCACGAAAGAAACGAAAACCACGAATGCAGGGGTACGCCGCAGGCACGCCCTCATCGCCCTCAGTAAAGCGCCCCGGCTTAAAACAGATTCAAATCGCTTCAAGCGGATTGAAAATCCGCTTTACTGTAAAGCGAATTTGTCTATTTTCAGCTTGGGTCGCTTGAAGCGGATCTTGAAAATCCGCTTTACAGAATCTTTTTCGTGCTTTTCCCTTTTTTTCGTGTTTTCGTGGTTTATTTTTAACTAAGGAGCATTTCGGACAATGAAAAAACCTGTTGTATTTATTTTTGTTTTACTCTGTATTTGCGCTGTTTCCGGCGCTGCTTACGGCAAAGGGACCGGCGTAATGGTGACAAATCAGCTTTGGATTAATGCGGTGATTTATACCAGCGAAAAAGGCCTTATTGATGCGATCTGGCAAAAAGGCGGAGAAGATAAAACTGACGGCGGCGATGAAGCGATATGGGGTTATTTCTACGCCAGCCCCGATGATGTCTCATGGGGAAGCCCTGACAACCCTGATATTTTTGTCAAAATATGGTTTGACCGCAGCGGCAGGATAGATGTCAACTACTTCCATGTTTCCGTGCCGGATATAAAAGTCTATGCAGATTATCCCTACGACGGCATTCCGGGCGAAATAGCCACCACAACGACATCGCGGCGTCATGTCCGCTTTTATTATCAGAATGGAAAAGGTTTTTCCGAGGCGCATGATGAAGACGGCAATCCGCCCAAAGGCATCACAGCAAAAGGAAATCCCGCAGGATATTTCACGGGCAGCAATCTTCGGATTGCGGCTGTCATCAATACTGAGGAAAAAGGAGTCATTGACGCCCGATGGTACAAAGGCGGCGAAGCTGTTACCGCAGGCGGGCATCAGGTGATCTGGGGATTTTTTTATGCGGATCCGAAAGATGTTCTGTGGGGAAGCGAAAACAATCCCGAACTTTTTGTGAAAATATGGTTTGACGCCAGCGGCAGAATTGATGTCAACTACTTTCATGTCTCTGTGCCGGATATAGAAGTTTACTCGGATTATCCTGAAAACGATGCTTATGACAAAAAAGGCGTGACAATTCTGAGCAATCGTTATATCCGCCATGAATTTCAGGAAGAATTGGACAATGACGGCGATGGCTACACCGAAAGTCAGGGCGATTGCGATGATGCAAATGCCGCGGTTCAGCCGGGTGCGGTGGAAGTCTGCGGTGACGGCATTGATCAGGATTGCAGCGGCGCAGACCGGGAATGTCACCCCAACGACATAGACAACGACAATGACGGTTTCACGGAAAATCAGGGCGACTGCAATGACGGCAATGCTGATATTCATCCTGAAGCAACCGATTTGTGCGGCGACGGCACAGATCAGGACTGCAATAACGGAGATGCGCCCTGCGGACCCGCCGCCGGAGAGACCGATCAGGACGGAGACGGTTACACTGAAAATGAAGGCGACTGCAACGATGATGAGGCTTCGATTCATCCGGCTGCTACGGAAATCTGCGGCGACAGCATAGATCAGAACTGGCATAGATCAGAACTGTGACGGCAGCGATGCCGTCTGCACCGAGGAGACGGATAAGGATCGTGACGGATATTCCGTAGAGAAAGGGGACTGCAATGACAATAAAGCCCGCATTCATCCGGGTGCGACGGAAATCTGCGGCGACGGCATAGATCAGGATTGCAACGGCGTTGACTTGGCATGTGTGACGAATCTGTATGATATAGACGATGACTACGATGGTTACACCGAAAATTGGGGCGACTGCAACGATTACGAGAGCAGCATTCATCCATATTCGGCGGAAATATGCGGCGACGGCATAGACCAGAATTGTGACGGCGTTGACTTGTCATGTATGCTCCCGACAGATACAGATAAAGACTATGACGGCTTCAGCGAATATCAGGG
>JAIFKL010000280.1 GCA_020049595.1 Desulfobacteraceae bacterium | reverse complement strand
ATCCGGGTCCTGACGGCAATGACAGAACGCTCGGTTTTACACCGGATTTGTCAACGCCGGCATAAGTGAGATTTGAAAGAAAAATGAATTAAGTATGAGTTATGCAGTTGAATTCATTTTTTTATTTAACCGCAAAGATCGCAAAGTTTTCCGCAAAGTTACGCAAAGATATATTTTAAAACTTTGTGCCCTTTGCGGAGAACTTTGCGCCCTTTGCGGTTCATTTATTCCGATGCAGAAACTCCAAATGCGTAACTCCTATTAAGATAAGAAAATTTAAAGTGATGTTTGATCTTTTCATGGTTTTGTCTCCATTTTTTGACAATTCTTTTCTCCGACATCCTCAAGAACTGCTTCAATCAGTTCTTGGCTGATGTAAATATTATTTGCCTGCAACACTTCAATATATGGACTAATTTTATCAATAAGTCCTGATTTTTTGCCGCGCCGGAGCAATCCGAGAGTCCCTATTCTTTTTATATTCAGACGTTCCGCGACTCTGCGGTCCCTTGAATCATCAAGCAGGACAACAGAATCAGGAATTGTAAGAGCCAGTGCAATTACTTCGGATTCTCCCTGATCAAGAAGAATAGTCAGAGGTTGAAGCACGGAAACTTCAGCATACCGGATTTCCGCCCATTTAATCTGACTGACTTCATAAGCTCCCGGACGTCCTCTGCCTTTAACAGTTATTTCATTCCATACACTGGAAGGAATCAGAACTTCTGAATATAACTGATGAAGAAGCTGAAGCTGATTAATAAGAGCAAGAGATATGAGAGGACTGCTGTCTGCTATGATTGTTGATTTTTCAGTCATCACTCAGTTCATCCCGAATCTGATCATACTCTATATTAATTACAGGAATTTTCATCCTTCCCAACTCGTTCATAAAATGTATCCTGCCCATCTCGCAGAATTCTGCCGCCTTGCCTAAAGAAACACGCCCAAGTTCAAATAATTTGACGGCTAATAAAAATTTCAGCTCCTGCTCCATCTCTTTTGGTGACTTTCCGCTGGCAATCAGTAAATCAGTGCTATATGGAATATTGAGAGTTTTCATAATAAACCTTTTACAAGACCTGCGGGGCTTTGAGAACCCCGCCAGTCTTTCAGCATGTTAATTCCGTGCATGATAATAATTGTAAAACCAGATTTCTATATCTGAAATATTTTCAATATTCAAGATGTTCTGCCTACTTGCGCTTTTTAACGGCACTTCCAGAACCCATTTGCTTACCGCAGGCGGCATTTCATGAAATTCCCTTTTTTGCCATGATTCAGCCGGAGCATCGGGATCATTCGTAACCACTGCATTGATACCGAATCCGAAAACATCTAATAGACATTTTCGGAAATAAAAAAGGTTCCCGCAAAGCACGCAGAGACCGCAGAGGAATGCAGATTACTGATGCGCTCTCTGCGCCCTTTGCGAGACCGATTTCAATATCGGTTTTAATATCGTTTTTAATAAAAGGGGGGGCATCGCTTATTTCCGAAAATGTCTATTAAATTATTGCTTTTTAGATGCTCAGAACAATAAAAAACATTGACAGAACAAGAGCTTGACTTTTTTTGCACATAATGGGTTCCTTTCTTGAGTTTTGGAGTAAATTCCTCCGGGGGATTGGGATGATCGGTTAAATTCATTTGACTGAAGGACATTTTGAACAAAGAGAAAACTCGCCAAAACAGATAGTTTTTTGTGATTCAAATATTGAAATAAAAACCGTTTATTATAGCGAGAATTATTTTTTTCATATCAAATCAGACTTAAAATGTCAACTTATTTTCAGTGATTCAGAACGAAAAAATGGTAGTGGTATAGAAGAGGTGATTCGGAAATGTCATTCTGAGCCGGAGGGAGCGGAGAATCTCAGCAGAACGGGTTTATCTGTTTTCAGCCGGGCCGTTCTGCTTTATGACAGAGAACCGGCTTCATCACCTCTTCTATATCACTACCTTTTTTGTCTCCTTTAATTAGTTATACTATATAATAAATATTTGTATTATAAAATAAACACCATCACTATAGCACTACCGATACTTGTTCTAATAGAGAGAGAAAACAGGCAGAAAGAAAATGTAGTATTAAGCAATTTGAATATGTATTACAAAACAAAAAAGATATTTTTGATTTCAATAATCCGATTCTTGATGACTTCAAAAAATTTTTAACTTTATTTCAAATAATGGGCTAACTCGCTCCAAGTGGACAACTATCCCTTCTGTTATAGCTACAGGGGGGTACAGATTATCTTTATATGTTTTTGGGCGACCAAAGGCGCAAGTTATGCCACCAAGCATTAATCACATCGCCCTATTTGCTCGTCATAACCCACACGCCGTTCCAATGCGCCGGCGGCGATTCGAGAAAAAAGCGGCATTTATGCTCATAAGCCGCTGCCGGCGCATCAATTTTGCTGATGTCGGAAAATATCGCCAGCGCATCCGCAAATCTGCCCTGATAAAACATTTCCAAGCCCCGGGCAAATGTCTCCAACACCGACTTTCTCGCTTCGTATTCTCCCCGAAACATGGGTTCATAGACTGTCACCGGCTCTTTCCTGCCCATGACTGCCACCCGTGCAATCTCCCGCAGGGAAAATGACTCGCCTGTAAGCTTCTGTGTAAATTGGGAAATCATGGTATAAGTCCCGAACTGCTTGTTCGTGCCTTCAAGCCGCGCCGCGAGATTGACCGCATCGCCGAGCATGGTGTAGTCAAACCGTGTGCGTGAACCCAGATTGCCGACCACCGCATCGCCGGTATTAATGCCGATACGCATCATCATGTCAACGCCGATGTCTTTCTTAAACCCGGGCCGCATTTCCGCCAGCTTTGCCTGACAGCGCAGTGCAGCCCGAACCGCGCAAACCGCATGTTCCGGCACTTCCAACGGCGCATTCCAGAAAGCAATAATCGCATCGCCTTCGTATTTGTCCACCGTGCCGCCTTCTTCATGAATAATATCAGTCATTTCGGAAAGATATTCGTTCAAAAGCGAGGTCAGCTTTTCCGGCTCCAATTTCTCGGAAATAGAGGTAAATCCTTGCAGGTCGGAAAAGAAAATGGAAAGCGTCCGTCTTTCGCCGCCCAATTTCAGACGCTCAGGATGAGCTATCAGTTCTGAGACTACCAGCGGGCTGAGATATTGCTTGAAGGCATTTTTGATAAAGCGTTTCTGCCGCCCTTCGGTGGCGTAATTGACGGCAAGACTGATGGCAAGGGTTGCCGCAATAGTCATTTCCTGTACGACCATCGGCACCCAGAAGCCGATACGGTACGCGGCAAAGCAAAGCAGCACCGGCGCGGCGAAAAACACCGCGCTCACGGTCAGACCGCCCGCGATGCTGCTGAAAAAAGAAGCCGACGCACCGCAGGAAAGCGCGAGTAAAAATACAAGCGTCACTGTAAACCACGCGGAACACAGACGCATAAAATCACGGGAAAGGAAATTGTCTAACATGGTGGCGTGAATTTCCACGCCCGTATAAACGCCGCTCACCGGAGAAGGGCGGAGATCGTAAAGTCCGGGCGCGGAAAAACCGAAAAAAACGTATTTGTCTTTAAAGACATTTTCATCAGTGATCACAGGCTGTTCGCCTGCGAGAAGCCGGAGTTCCGACTGAATCACCGCGGCCGCGCTGTATGCCTTATGCGTACCGGAGGGACCGCGATAGCGCAACACCGCATTTCCTTCATTGTCTATGGGGATGAGCTTTCCGTCAAGCGTGAGTCCGCCGGAGTCAATGCGGGCAAATGCTTGGAGACAAGCCGCGAGATATGCTCCCAATCCTGTGGAAAGAAGCGGCGTATTGTCAAATACGGCAAAGGGTTTTATCCGGCGGTAAACCCCGTCCGAGTCGGGATTCATGCTGACATTGCACAGCACAACGGCATTTTTCGAGACTTCGGGAATGGGCATGGCGGCGCGCGGAAACACGATTTCCTTTGCGTGAGTCAATTTCAGCCATTGCCCCAAACCGGCTATCCTGAAGCGTTGCGCGGGAAAATCAGGAGGCAATTTTGTCTCACTGCCGCTGGTCTGTCCGACAAACACCGAGCCTGCCGCGAATCGTCCGAATTGTGAAATTGCCGCGCCGAATCTCGCATCGTCATCCACCCCGTAAGCCGACGGCTCCGTGAAAAGCACATCAAAGACTAATGCTTTGGCGCGGCTTCTGTAGCAATAGTTTATGATAACGCTGTAAATTTCTCTGGGCCAGGGCCATGTCAGACCGTTTTCTTTTTTTGCCCAGTCAAGGCTGTTCTGATCTAACAAAATCAGGCGGATGTCATCTGTTGCCCTGCCCGGTTTTGCCATGCAGACAGCGCGCCAATCCCATGTTTTGGCTTCCCATGTCTCAAGCCAGCCCGGAACCCAGAAAAGCATCGCCAGCATTGCGCCCGCGAGTCCGGCAATAATGCCCTGAAGGAATTTTGTCATCTTTATTAAAGGTGAGGGGTGAGGGGTAAGAGGTTCAGAGCGGCGTCTTGCCCCCTGCGCCCTGTTACCTGCGCCCTGTCATCTTTCCCAACGCCGCTTCAAATCTCGCCTGTCTGGTTGGCGGTGATGTGACTTTCCCAACGCCGCTTCAAATCTCGCCTGTCTGGTTGGCGGTGATGTGACTTGGGCATGTTTCCCGATGTGTTTCTGAATGTCGGAAATCCTGCTGTCCGGCGAAGGATGCGTTTTGGCAAAGTCCAAGCCCCCGGGTTTCAGCTTTTCTTTCATCACCGAAAGCATATCCACCAGCCCGTTAGGATCATAACCCACCGCCTGCAAAATGCTCACCGCCGCCATATCCGCATCCCGCTCAAATGCACGGGAATAGCCGTTGTTAATCAGCGTTGAGGTAATATCGGAAATGGAATCTTCAAATGTGCTGGTCAGTTCCGCCAATTCTTTTTTCCCGAAAGATTTTGCGCCTTCAAGAGCAAGCGTGGTCAGCGCGCTTGTAACGCGGGATTTCTTAATCGCCTGAAGCCCGTGCCTTCCCTGTATATGTCCGATCTCATGGGCTAAAACTGCGGCAAGTGCGTCTTCATGCTTGCAACATCCGATCATTCCCCGTGTGACAAATATCAGTCCCCCGGGCGCGGCGAATGCGTTGATTTCATCCGAATCCAAAATCAGAAAATGATAGCCCCCGAAAGTCTCAGGCAGTTTTGAAGCCTGCGCCAAAGTCTGCCCGAGTACATTCAGAAAATGATTGGCTTTTTCATCATTGTAAGGCTTGTATTTGTCAACCACTCTCGCCGCAACTGTTCTGCCGATGTAGTATTCCTGCTCCGGCGTAATGTCTTCAAAAGTTTTTGCCACAGCGGTTGCGCCTTTGTTGATGGACTGCGCCTGAGATTCGCTGATAAGTCCCTGAGACAATGCCAAAGAAGTGCCGACCTGTGTTACGCTTTCCAATGCCTTGCATCCCGATATGAGCAAAGAGAGAAAAAGCAGCAGAGCAATTCCTGTATGAGTCATTCCGGCAAAAGAGTCTGATTTCATTTGGAACCTCCTTTGGGAGACAATTCGCCCGCTTTCAAAAAATCCTGTATATCGCTCTGGCTGACGCTGATTTTTTCCATTTTATCAATCGTTACGAAATCAAGGCTCGGATTTTTGTCTCTGAATTCCTTTTCCACCTGTTTGTTGAATCCTTTTCCGGCGAGCGCGATCTCGCTGCTGCTGGCTGCCTGTTTCACATCCGAAGCCCCGGCTTGAAGCATTATGATTTTGCTTGTAAGCGCAGACGAATGTATCCAGCCTTCCGCTTTTTTGCCCGGAACCGAGACTTTGACCCAAGCCTCTTTTTCCTCATGCACAAAAAGCCGGTCCCCGTAGGAAACTTTCGCCAGAATCGCGCCCAGAAACGAAGGCGCGGAACGCACATCGCCGGATTTGACCTGCACGCTCATCATCTGCTGCCCGAAAGCATAAACGGGCGTCAGGCATAATACAAGAAAGATCATCATGACAGTTTTGTTGATGTTCATCATTTTTTCAGTCTCCTTTTTATGCTGCTCACCGGCATAATCTGCGCTTTTGTAAAACGGTTTTGCAAACCGTTTTATCGGCAAAACGATTTGTAAAATCGTTTTACTGAAGATTCGGAAAGCTCAAATTGTGACGGTGGCAAGAATATCTGCGGCAGGCATCGGCTGCCGGTAGTCATTCCCGGAATGAACGGGAACAAAGTTTTCTCTCGCGAAGACACAATGAACCGCAAAGTTTCGCAAAGTTCCCGCAAAGTTCCGCAGAGTTTCAAAATATATCTTTGCGAAACTCTGCGGTTTACTTTGCGAAACTTTGCGGTTAAAAAAAAAGCAGGATTCAACTGCGTAACTCCTGAACTTTTAAAAAGTTGTCAAATCTCTTTGCGTTCTTTGCGCCTTTGCGAGAACCTTATTTTAACTGAACATCTTACCATAAAATTTCTGTATAAGCAAGGGGCTTGGAAAATTCGGCTGATTGCGCTTTTTAATCCGCTCAAAATTCATTTCAAAATTCATTTGCCCGGCAAAGACGCTCTCAATTCCACATTCTCTTCGATAATCTTCTTAAATATGCCTATTTTGAAAGGATTTTCAGAAGGTTTGGCAGCTTCGTTTATCATTCCGCTTGAGAGAAAATCCTTCTTTTTTGAAACACCGGAACCGGCTTTCTCAAGTTCAGAAACTTTTTTCCGCAACTGGGAAAGCTGATACACAAGATCAAGTTTTTCTTCTGACAAGGCATTCACGACGGTTCTGAGTTCCGCATTTTCTTCAGAAAGCCTTGAAATATCTTCCTGAAAATTGGGAAAAAGGCATTCACCGAGAAAAAGTTTCAAGGTCTTTTTCGCTGCTGCGGCAAGTTCAAAAGACTTCCACGCGACTTTCCATGTCAGCCTGAGACAAGGCTTTGACGTTTTATCCGATGTCCGTGTATGATCTGTCAGCGCGAGTAAATTTCCGGTGAGATAAATCACAATGGCTCTGCCGTAATCCGCAGGAAACTGAACCGCAATCTGCGAAGCTTGGGGCGGAGCGGATGCCGGTTCCGTCACTTCGCACACAATGCTGTCTTTTCCGATATGAAGCACATCCGCCGGAATTTGCAGATGTTCCGCATAAATAACAGCCCGGGTTCTCGGCGTATCATAAGGCATTTCAAGGGAAGGATTTTCAGGATGAAAGAGCCGGTAAATCAGGGTTCTGAACTGAACAGAACTGAAAGGAATGGGCAGGATGTAGGAAATGCCCTGTTTGTATAAGTCATCAAGCTGCGCTTTGCTGTCTGTGGAGAGCATCATCACAAGGGGCGTGTCCCTGTTGTTATCAGACATCCGCATCCGCTCCTGAATCTCCAATCCGCTCATGCCGGTCATTTCCAAGCCGGAGAAAACCGCATCATATTTCTTTTCTTCCAATAATTTGAAGGTGTTTTCAGGGGAAACGCTCAGATCTGCCGCCGCGCCGCTGTAATCCGTCATAATATATTTTCGGATGATATTTTTGATGATGCTGCTTTCGTGGATGATAAGAAAACGCAACCGCATGATTTGCCTCGCAAATAATCGGGCTGAAAATTTTGCCGCGATTTTTTTTACCACGAAAACACGAAAGGAACGAAAATACGAAAGAAATATGAGTTACGCACTTGATCTCGTTCCCACGCTCCGCGTGGGAATGCGGCATGGACGCTCCGCGTCCGTCCGGGACGGTAACAATTTCAACTATATGATTTTATTAAAAAATTAAGTATTCTCCATTCCCACGCGGAGCGTGGGAACGAGAAAACGAGAAAATTTCGTGGTTCTCCATTCCCACGCGGAGCGTGGGAACGAGAAAACGAGAAAATCTCCATTCCCACGCGGAGCGTGGGAACGAGAAAACGAGAAAATTTCGTGGTTTTAAAATTTTTCGTGC
>JAIFKL010000089.1 GCA_020049595.1 Desulfobacteraceae bacterium | reverse complement strand
TTTCTATGTTTAAATTCATTCATGCCGCAGATATTCATTTGGACAGCCCCCTGCTAAGGCTTGAGCAGTACGGAGGCGCACCCGCGGACGCACTTTGCGGGGCAACCCGGCGGGCTTTTGAAAATCTTGTCCGGCTTGCCATTAACCAACATGTTGATTTTATGCTCATTTCCGGTGACTTGTATGACGGTGACTGGAAAGACTACAACACCGGGCTTTATTTTGTCTCACAGATGTCAAAGCTTCGTGAAGCCGAAATTCCGGTTTTCATTATCGCCGGAAACCACGACGCGGAAAGCCGCATGACAAAGACGCTCCGGCTTCCTGAAAATGTCTCTTTTTTTTCTGCCGACAGACCGGAAACCAAGCATATAGACAAGTTAGGCGTGGCGGTTCACGGGCAGAGTTTTCCGACGCGGGCAGTAAAAAAAGATATGTCTGCGGCGTATCCTTCCGCCCTTCCCGGATATTTCAACATCGGTATGCTGCACACCTGCGCGCAGGGACGCGAAGGACATGAGCCTTATGCGCCCTGCACGGTCGAGAGCCTGCGTTCAAAAGACTATGACTACTGGGCGTTGGGTCATGTGCATCAATCAGAACGACTCTGCGAAGAGCCGATGATTCTGTTTCCGGGAAATATTCAGGGCAGACATATCCGGGAAAGCGGTCCCAAAGGCTGTATGATTGTCACTGTGGCGGATAAGGGGCAGGCAGATGCCGATTTTCATGCCCTTGACGTGATTCGCTGGAAAAAGCTCCGAATTGACGCAAAAGACTGCACAGACCGGCATGAGGTGATTGAGCGCATCTGTGAACAGTTAGAATCACTGACCGAGCAGAATGACGGTCTGCCGGTGATTGCACGCATGGATGTTTTCGCGGGTGCCGGTGTGCATTCGGAGCTTGCAGGAGATATGGCGCAATGGACAAATGAAATCCGAGCGACTGCCATTGACTCGGGCGGGGACAGGCTATGGGTCGAAAAAGTCAGGGTGAGAAAATCGCCGGAGATATTGACGAACCCGGCAGATTGGGAGACATCCAAAGGAGCAATGGGCGAACTGCTTTGTTTTTTTGATGAAATCCGCTCGGACCCCGCGCAGTTGAAAAGTCTTGCCGAACCGTTGAACGAGCTTTGGAAAAAACTTCCGTCCCCGCTCCGGGAAGGTCCGGACGCACTTGCGCTCAACGATGCGGAATGGCTCACAAATGTCTTAAATGAGGTGCAGTCTTTGCTGATTCGCCGTCTGACATCGAAAGGAGACATCCGGTGAAAATTCTCCGCATGAATCTCATCGCATTCGGTCCCTTTACCGAAAAAGTGATTGCTTTTAACAGCAACTATCCGGGACTGCATATTATTTACGGACACAATGAAGCCGGTAAAAGTTCCGCGCTGCGAGCGCTGCAATGTATGCTCTACGGCTTTCCCGAAAGAATCTCCGATGACTTTATTCATCCCTACGGAAAGCTCAGAATCGGCGGAACCCTTTGTCTCAGCAACGGAAAAATTCTGGAATTTATCCGGCGCAAAGCAAGGGTCAATGCGCTGCGGGGAGCAGATGACGCTGAAGTGATTGAGTGGACAAAAGTTTTTTTGAAACCATGTTCGGAATAGATCACGCCCGTCTCGTTGCGGGCGGACAGGAAATCATCAGCGGCGGCGGCAATATCGGACAGATTCTTTTTGCCGGCGGATCAGGCATTTCTGATTTCAGAAAAATCCAAAACGAGCTTCAGAACGAAGCGGAGGCATTGTTTACGCCCTCCTCCCGCACCCGGCGGATCAATGCGGGCATTTCAAGTTTTAAAGACAAGCAGAAAGCCATTCGGGAGGCGCAACTGCCCGGAGAGGCTTGGGAACAGCATGACGCGGCATTGTCTGAGGCGATTCGGAAAAAAGGAGCGGTTGAAGCCGAACTCGGACAACTGCAACGGGAGCATTCACGGCTTGAGCGGATCAGAGATGCCTTTCCGCCTATCGGCAGGCGAAAAGAATTGCTCACTGATCTTGAGCAATACGCAGACACGGCGCTGCTTCCTGACGATTTCGGAGAGCGGCGCAGGGAATTGCTTACAAATCTTCGGATCGCGGAGAACGACGAATCGCAGGCAGTCAGGAAACTTGAGCAGATTCGGCAGACGCTGACAGAATCGGATATGCCGCTGACATTGCTTGAAAAAGCGGATATTATTGAAGACATTTATAAAAGATTCGGCGCATATCAGAAAGCCGCGGAAGACCGCCGCAGAATAGAAGGACTACTCAGCAGCGGAAAGTCTGAAGCCAAAGCTGTTCTTCACAGACTTCCGAAATCGCTTTTACGCGGATTCCCCGGAGATTTTACGCTTGAGCAGGCAGAACAGCTCCGGCTTGAAAGCGCGGAAATCGTCCGAATTCAGGAATTGAGCAGCGAATATGATAAATTGAAGACAATAAAGGAAAGCACGCAGGAGGAAATTGCCAAACGGTCTCTGCGGATTGAGCGAGTAAAAGCGCAAATTGAGGAAATTGAGAGCCATCGGGATACCGAAGAACTCCGAAAAGTCATGGAAGATGCCCGTCAGCACGGAGATTTGGAAGCGCATTATGAAGCGGAATGTCTTGAAATCCGAAAAGCGGAAGCAGCAGCGCAAATCGCACTCAAAAAGCTGACGCTCTGGACCGGAAGCCTTGAGACATTGGAAAAATCAGCGGTTCCATCGGCGGAAAGCCTTGACAGATTTGAAAGTCTGATGAAAAAAGCAGAAAATGAGGCTGAAAAACTGCGGGCAAATATTGAAGATATTGAACATGCGCTTACGGAAATTGACGGACAGACAGAACGACTGCGGCTTGAGCGGGAAGTCCCGACCGAAGCGGATCTGCACGAAGCAAGACATAAACGGGAAGAAAACTGGCAAGTCATTCGCAAAGGCGTTTTTCCGGTTTCGGAGAATTTGGCGGATGACTACGAGAAAAAGGTTCAACATGCTGATGCGCTGGCAGATCGGCTTCGCCGTGAAGCGGACCGGGTGGCAAAAAAAGCCGCATTGCTTGCCAATAGTGAGACTCATAAACATCGTTGTGTCCGTTTTAAGGAAAAACTCGGAAAGCAGGAAACTGAAATTGCAGGACTTGCGGAAAAATGGAATACGCTTTGGGAACCTGTCGGAATTTCACCGAAATCGCCCGTAGAAATGCGGGGCTGGCTGCAAAGACAGGGTTCTCTTGCAAGTCAGTCCGCCGTGATTCGGGAGCGGATTGTCAGGGCTGAACAACTGAAAAATCGTATTGAAATGCACCGCCGGGAGATCAGCCGATGTCTCTATGAGACAGAGAATATCTCATCAGCTGATGACAGCCTTTCCCAGCTTTTGGAAAAAAGCCGACGAGTCATTGCCCGCATGGATCAGATACGAGTCAGACGAGACAAACTTTCCGGCGAGTCGGAGCAGTCCGAGGCTGAACTCCGGGAGGCGAAAGCCCGTGCGGAAAAAACAGCGCAAGGGCTTGCGGAGTGGCTCACCCGCTGGACAAAGGCGATTTTGCCGCTCGGTCTTGAGGCGGAGGCAAGTCCCCGTGAGGCAAATGCGGTCGCCGATGATCTCAAACATCTTGCTGTCAAACTCAAAGAAGCAGGCAATCATCGCAAACGCATGAACGGCATTGACAGAGATGCAAAAGAATTTAGCGAAAAAGTCAGAACATTGATCGAAGACGCTGCGCCCGAACTGCTTGAACGTCCTTTGGAACAGATTGTCGCCGAACTGAATGCCCGGCTGACCCGGGCGCGGGAGGCAAGAGCAAGGCGTCAAAGCTCGCAAAAGCAGGAGCAGCACGAAGAAAAACAGCTTCAGGACGCGAGGAAAAGAATGGCTGACATCCGCGCCGGGCTTGCAGCAATGTGTGAGGAAGCGGGATGCAAAGATTATGAAGGACTTGCAAGGACGGAAGAAGCCTCGAGTCATTTGAAACGCATCCGTGCAGAACTTGAACAGACCGAAAGGCAACTGCGAAAATTTGCCGGCAGCGCCACGCTTGACGAGTTCATTCAAGATGCTCAGAATGTTGATCCCGATGATATAGAACAGCGTCTGAAGCGGCTTTCCGAAAGAATCGCTGAGTTAAATCAGGAGAAATCCGAGTCGGATCAGATCATCGGAAGCGAGCGCACGGAACTGAAAAAAATGGACGGCAGCGCACGGGCTGCGCAATTGGCTGAAGAAGCCCAAGGCATTCTGGCGCGTCTGCAAAGCGATGCGGAGCAATATGTCCGGCTTAGGCTTGCTGCAACGGTGCTGACGCAGGCTGTTGAAAAATATCGTGAAAAGCATCAGGGTCCCATATTGAAGCGTTCCGGCGAAATTTTTGCTCATATTACTCTCGGATCATTTGAAGGGCTGCGCTTGGACCCCAATGAAAAAGGCGACGGAATGGTGCTGAAAGGCATTCGTCCCGGAGGAAAGAACCTTGTAGATGTCAGCGGCATGAGCGACGGAACTGCGGATCAACTGTATCTCGCGGTGCGCCTGGCAAGCCTTGAAACGCATGTAAAGAAAAATGAACCGATGCCTTTTATCTTGGACGACATTCTGATCAAATTTGACGATGAGCGATCAGTTGCAACGCTTGAGATATTGGCGCAATTATCTGAAAAAACGCAGGTAGTTTTCTTTACGCATCACCGACATCTGCTTGAACTTGCGGAGGCGCATCTCAACAAAGAGCTGCTGTTTACGCATTCTTTGTAGGGTGGGCATTTCATGCCCACCCTACGAGAATTATCAGCGGTCATTTATCCAGAAAAACAGTCAACGGCAGCACATGAAGTTTGCGAGATATTTTATGAGTAAGACCTAATTGCCATTCCCCGCATTTTGCCTTTCCGTCCAAAAGCCGGTCTATTTCCTGAACCAATCCTTTGATGTTGATAACCGGATGGCGCAGGAATACTTGCGGAAGTCCGTAAGTCAGATGGCAGGCAAGGCATTTGCCAGGACGCTCTTTCAAGTGAAACTCAAATTCCAATTTGTTTTCATTATATGCTTTAAATTGAAGATAAATATCGAATGCGCCCTCTGTTGCATCTCCGAAAAGCGCATCAAAAAACCGGTCTGCCCGGTCTGCGGGAAACAATTTCTTCAATGTCTCCTGTGAAAATATCTCATTTATGAGATAAGCTGTCATGGTCGGTCAACTCCTTAAAGAAAGAAAACAGAAAATCTTTGCTTTGCGCCCTTCTCTGCGTCCTTAGCGTCTTTGCGAGAGATTTAAAAAGTTCTCGCAAAGGCGCTAAGTCCGCAAAGAAAAAAAGAAAGAAAACAGAAAATCTTTGCGCCCTTCTCTGTGTTCTCTGCGTCTTTGCGAGAGATTAAAAAGTTCTCGCAAAGGCGCTAAGTTCGCAAAGAAAAAAAGAAAGAAAACAGAAAATCTTTGCGCCCTTCTCTGCGTCCTTTGCGTCTTTGCGAGAGGGCGCTAAGTTCGCAAAGAAAAAAAGAAAGAAAACAGAAAATCTTTGCGCCCTTCTCTGCGTTCTCTGCGTCTTTGCGAGAGACTTCGTGCGCTTTGTTTCTTTCGTGCTTTCGTGTTAAAAAAATGACTACTTCATCTTGCGGATACGCACTTCGATTTCCTTAACATTTTTGAGCAAATCCGCAATTCGGGAGGTATCTGTCTCGCCGAAATGATAAGGGTAAAGAATTTTCGGCATAAAGGATTTTGCCGCGTCCGCAGTCATTTCCGGCGACATGGTGTAGGGCAGGTTCATCGGCAAAAACGCAACATCCATATTTTTAAGGTTTTTCATTTCCGGGATGTTTTCCGTATCTCCGGCAATATAAACTTTTTTATCAGCAAAAGTAAGCACATAGCCGTTTCCAACGCCTTTGGGATGGAAAGGCGCGCCGTTGTCCCGCACATTCACCAGATTATAAGCCGGAACCGCCTCGATTTTCAAGCCTTCGAGCGTTTTAACATCTCCGTTTTTCATCACGATGCCGCCGGCAAGCTTTTCAGCACATGCTTGGGTTAAAACCAAAATTGTTTTTTCCGTGCGAAGCGTTTCCACCGCTTTGGGATCCAAATGGTCATAATGTTCGTGGGTTATCAGAATCACATCTGCTTTCGGGAGCTTGGCATAATCCGCCAACTGACTCCAGGGGTCAACATGGATCGTCTTTCCGCTGAAAGCAAACATCAGCGTGCCGTGTCCGATAAAGGTAATTGCCAGATCGCTGCCGGATGTTTTGAGAATGTCTGTTTCAAATTTCTCCTGCGCGTGCGCCGAAAACGCAAACAGCAGGATAAAAACACCGGACAAAAGAAATAGTTGTTTCATAATGCCTCCTCCAAAAAAATAATTTTCCGAACACAACAGGCACAGAGCCTTGTGAAACCTTTGTGTCCTTTGCGTTCTTTGCGGTTTAAAAAAAGCTTAACATCACATCTTTTTACATATTCGCATTTTTGCTGCGATTTTTGCAAGGAAAAATATATTTGATGCTGATTTTTCAAAATATCTGCCTTTTTTCTGTTGAATCTGTTTCTTATTCCTGATATAAATATACAGATTTGATTTAACACTGACAGATAGCTGTGTTTATAACATTCTGATTTTAATATCTTTTATTGTTGATAAAAAGATGAAGACTCATAATATCAAATATTTATTTGCTGCGGTGTTTTTCATTCTTTCAGGGCTGTTCGGAACCGTTTTTTTACGGGGAACAGCTTCAGGGGGAGAAATTGACTTCAGCGGCTATCTCAGAGACACTTCATTTTTCAAGGCTCGGAGCATACAGGAAATTGAAAATGTAACGGAGTCGCTGACACATCCCTATTCGGCATATCCTTTGTATGACCGATATGCCCAACCCCAGGAAGTTTATATTTCCTTTTATCCGGGAGATATGACATTCCGTTTCGGTTTTCAGAAATATTTTACAGAAACAGGCGGTTACGGCTGGACATCCGCCGATCTTTTCAATCCGAAAAAAAACTTTGATCCGCTGCTTTATAAAAGCGAAGCCTCGGACAGCGCGTATTTTTCTTATGCCTTTCCCGCGGAGGCTTTTCCGGGCAGATATGAAATCAGCGCGTTTTATTCTTTGGGAAACCGTGATGATGAAGCCTATCCGAACATCAAAGACGGAGACTATCAGATTCGGATGAAAGCGGACACCGATGTGCTGGATTTGGCAATTCATTACTCAGAAGCCACCCGGGAGGAAAGCGATTATGAAGGCGTAATCAACGGCTCGGTTACCGCGGAAGCCGCGACCGTCCCTGTGAGATGGCGTATGCTTGCTGCCGGCGTCAGCGGCGAAATCGGAAGGCTCGGACTTCATGCGGAAGGCGGCCACGCATGGCTTGACAGCAAAGATGACAAACAGGGGCTTTCCGCAAAGGAGTTGAAAGACCATTCCAAATTTCTTGTCGGCATGGATTATACTTTTGAAAACGAGCTGTATCTTGTGTTGGAATACTATCAGGACGGTCAGGGCAAAGCCTCGCCGGAGGAATATTCGCTGAACGAGCGGTTAGCTTATCTCAGCGGCGAGCGCAGTTTTATCGGCAGAGACAATGTGTTTGTGGGCGCAAAATATCCCATTGCCCGCATGACATCTGTGGAACTTTACAATATCATCAATGCAAATGATCCCTCGGTGATTGTGAACCCTTGGCTTGTCTGGGGTTCGGGAGGCCCGTTTTCTGTGAAGTTTTCCGCCCAGTTTCCTGTGGGCAAAGAAAAAAGCGCGGTGGGGCAGGCAAAACCTTCCGCTTTTGCACATATTCAACTGAATTTTTAGCTGAAATTCGGATAGTCATAAATTATCATCCGCATCTCTCGCAAAGATGCAGGGTGATGCAGAAATTCCTAAAACTGACAATAATCCGAATCAGACGACAATATCATCGCAGTTATTTCATTCAAAACATCCCGGATTTTCGGCATATCAGAACTGATAATTCCTGATAATGTATGCTTATGGTGAGGAAAATTTTCTGTTCCGGGATGATGCGGGGCATTGTCATATCGGAATATCATCTGATCATCACCTGTCATATAATGATACCTGTAATCCGTTATAAACACTTCTGTTCCGTCCGTCCTCACATGCTGAAAAAATGCGAGTCTTGCACCGTTTGTGAAAACGATCTCAGCTTTGACATAAGCACCGGCAGGACTTGTATAATTTCTGTGAAGATCAAACGAAATAATCAGAGGTTCTTCGGAAATCGCCTTTTCAATGGTTTCAAAAATGTGCTTTGATCAATCTGTCAGCCTTTCAATCGCCTGTCTGGACTGCTCCCATTCCGAAATCCCCTCAATCAGTGCTTTCCATTCAAAAAAATCCTGCTCATCTCCCATTTTTCCTTCCTGAAACAGTGTGTAAAAATTGTCGGATGACAGATGATATTTTTTTTCGAATACATCGCACTTTTTTTTCAAATGTTGTATGGCTGCTTCGCAGATTCTGTTTTCCCGTCGGATAATGCTGAGAAATATCCGTTGTGATTTCGGATGTATTTGCATTGTTGAAATTCCTGATAGTTGATAAATGCGCTTACAATGTTCTTATCTGATAGTGCATAATACCGATTCGCTTTCAAAATTACAGGTCGCTGACGCTCACTGCCCGGAGCCGGCAGCGTCAATGAAGCCTGCACAGTGCATTACAAAGGAAAGCTTCGCAATGCGCCTGTGCAGAGCTTCAATAAGCCTGATTTGTTACGATTTTTTTCTCTGTTTCCGATATGAATTCGGCAAAAGATATTGTTTTATGAATCGGAACATGCAGATCAGGATTGTCAAACGGGTGAATATGCCATTCTCCCGTATTATCCGCACCGAAGATTCGCCGACCCTGATGAATCAGTGTGAATGCTGTTGTTCCTGTCTGCTCATTATGAAAAGCCTCAATGAATCCGCCTGCACTGACAGATAACCGTATGTTGATTGCTGTGGAAGTCAGCCGCCGGATAACCGGAATCCCGCAAATTGCCGAATCTGTTGCCGCATCGCATACCTGTCTTTCAAACTCTGCCGGTTTCATAACAGATTTTCCCGCATCTGATCCAACTGCTCATAGTCGCTTACAGCCGCTTCCCATTCCCGGAAATCTCTTTCGACTTCGTAAGAATACTGATTCGGAACCTGTTTTTGATGCCAGGCTGTTTTGAAAGCCTCAAAATCCGTCCCGTATCGCTGTTCAAACGACCTGATCTCCCCCGCAGTTTCTTTAAGCTTCAGACTGACAAGTTCCCTCACAGCAAGCGGCAGAGCAATCTCAATTCTTGATGTGTGAGTCATATATGTCAGAATCTGATATATAGGCTTGGAAATCATATCTGCATAAGTTCTTTCCATATCTGTCCTTTCTGACTATAATTCCGGTTAAGAGAATGAAAATACAGGGTAATCAGCATCATGTATCTCCTTTGCATCCTTACCGGAAAAATTGATCGGATAAAAAATCGTACTCGGCCGAGCGCCGCCTATCATGCCTGAAGCTGTTCTTTGAGCCACGCTTTTACTTCTCCCTCAATCGCATAAACGCCCTTGTTATTGCCCACAGATTTCATAAAACGCTTTTCCATATCTTGGGGCATGGAGATTTCAGCCAGTTCCACAGCTTCATCCGAATTTCTGCGGATAAAATAAATGACCGGCGTTTCTTTCCATGTATTCACCACAAAATAATGGCTCACATCGTCTTTGGAGCGAATCACATAATTCCCCCGCGCCCAGTTGTTTCCCCATTCAAGATAGAGCCGAACCGCTTCTTCCGGCGTCATGTCCCAGTCTATGGCATTTACCAAGTCTCTGTTTTTCCGTATATCTTCCAATTGCATGTCATATCTCCCATAGATTGCAGGGTGGGCATTAAATGCCCACCCTGCATGTTGCGCCTGCCGAATCCTGTTTTAAACCACAAAACGCTTTCCCGCACAAAACTTTCCTGATGTCTTATATTGCTCATAAGATGATCCCCATGCTTCTGTACAATCCGCCTTTTGGGTCTGCCTGCTTTCTCATATATTTCAATGACATCGGAAACCGGCACGACTTCATCAGCATCGCCGTGAAACATCAGAATATGACGAACCTG
>JAIFKL010000307.1 GCA_020049595.1 Desulfobacteraceae bacterium | reverse complement strand
TCGCCGCCTTCGTTCAGGCGTTTTCTGACATTTCCGATCACATCCCATGCTGACCTGTCCAAAGGTCCGGCGAACATACTGGCTGCAAAGCTTATAACGAAACTGACAGCATTCAGTTCGGTAAGAAAAGGCTGCATAGTGTTTCTCCTTTTGTTGCGAAAAAAACTTGTACCTGACAAATTGAAATTTTCTTTTTTTCTGTCACGAGGTTCAGAAAGTAAGTTTAAGCGTTTCCGCTTTTTCAGTCTTTTAATTATCACATCGGCAGCAAATATTCTACCAATAAGTTGCATGATGAGAATTTTCATTAATATCAGGTCTTTTTAAGAACAAGCATGAAATGCCTGTCCGGGGCAAAAGGACTCAAAATAATCATTGCGGTCATGCCTATGCCCGATGCTCGCGGAGATATGACGGCAGTATCAGGCGCAATTCAGCCGCCCGGCGTTTTCAAGCAGGGCGTTCCCTGCTGCAATCCTGCAAATCCTGTATAATCCTGTAAATCCTGTACAATCCTGTAACTTCTCTTTCCCTGATGGCGGTCTCTGCGTCTCATTTTGATGAAATTTTACTTGACACAAACAGATACAAACAAATAAAATGACAAAATTTGTACAGTTGGAAATTTTGTTTGCGTGCGGTGTTTATGCAGAGCGGGTTTGAAACCCGCTTTACTGTGCTGAACCGACCTTATGAAATGAGTCATTTCAGCATTCCGGAACAAGGAAATATCATACAGAAGGAACAGAAGAACTGATGAAACTGCTTAAATTTATGTTGGACGGGTCCGGCGTCAGAGGACTTACTGTTATTATTCTGTCCGTGATAGCCGGTATATCCGGAGGGATAATTGTCATTCTCTATGCAGATGCGGCAGTAAATATTTTTTCAAAAAAAAACTATCTGTTTTACCTGATGACATTGGTGCCGATAACCGTAATACATCTTCTTTCCAGCCGCATCGCCCAGAAAAAAGCCGCCAGTCTTTCGGAACAGAAAGTCGGAGAGATGATCCTGAGTATCGCAAATACGGTCAGATGTATGGAACTGCCTGAATTTGAACAGCATCGCAGTTCCGATATTTACATGAGCATCGCTGAGGCGCAGATCATTTCACGGGCTGCAACCCGGAACATCGAGGCGCTCCAGAATCGTGTCATTCTTTTAATCACATGGTTTTATATCGCTTTCTTTCTTTCGCCTCTGCTGGGAGTAGGCATTCTGATATGGCAATTTTTTGTTATCCTTATGGGAGATGTGGGGATGGAAATCATCGGCGATTTTCACCGCGAGGAGAGCGGAAAGCAAAGCGATCTCTTTGATATGTTCCGGCATGATCTTTTCGGCTTCAAAGAACTGAAATTCAATAAAAAAAAGGATGACGATCTCTTTGAAAATTATCTCTCGCCTCTTACGGAAGATATCGGAAATATCAGAATAAAAGCAGGCATTTACAATTCGGAACAGCGACTGGTTTATATCCTGAGTCTTTTTCTCCTTCTCTGCGGAGGAATTTTTTGCGGCGGCAATATCTCGGTCACTTCCCTGATCCTGATTTTTTATATGATGAGGACCGATATTCAGACCATCATGATGCTTTCGGATATTGCCGGCGGAAATGCGGTGCTGGAGCGGTTGGAAACCATGTTTGACCGGACAAAGCTGAAAGATGCCTGTGAGGATATTCACGTTTCAGACAGGGAAAAAATCCGGGAGTTTGACTCTCTCGTGCTGGAAAATATCGCTTTTGCTTACCCAGGCAACGGCGCGGGGTACGGTTTTTCCGTTTCTGCGGATCATATCACCGTCCGCCCGGGAGAGATTCTCTTCATCACCGGCGGCAACGGCAGCGGCAAATCCACTCTTATGAAAATCATAACGGGCCTGTATCCGCCGGATTCCGGGGAGATAAAAATTGACGGTCACCTTGTCTCTATGGCTGAATACCGCTATCTCTTTTCCGCTGTATTTGCCGATTTTCATCTCTTTGACCGCCTTTACGGACTTGATGAGAAAGATGACTCTCTGCTCCGGCGCAAAATTGACTCCTTGCTCCGGCTGACAGAATTGGAAGGAAAAGTCATTTATCATAAGGGACGGTTCACTGCGCCCGGGCAGGAAACAGATATAAAAAATGCGCTTTCAACCGGACAGAAAAAACGTCTGGCGCTGGTGATTGCTCTGCTCGAAGATTGCCCCGTTTATGTGTTTGATGAATGGGCCGCGGATCAGGACCCCCATTTCCGGCACTTCTTTTATACACAGATTCTGCCGGAACTGAAAATGCTGGGAAAAACCGTTATCGCTGTGACGCATGATGACCGATATTTTTATACAGCCGATCAGGTCGTCAGAATGGAGTACGGAAAGATCAGGGAATGCCTGTATCCGGAACAGAAAAAAACAGCCGATTCCCGGCATCCCCTCCTTTCTTTTGAAGATGTCCCGCATGATAACTCGACGCAGGACTCTTTGAATGAAATTTCGGCAAAAGATCAGGATGTTCCGCGCTCCGAGGAACCTGTAAAAGACCGGCTCGAAAAATCGGGCGGACTCCCGGCAAAATTTGATCAGATAGTCACCGAGGAAAGACCTGCGCTGAAAGAGATTGCCTTTCTGCTGCTGGCGGACGCTTTTCTCATCATCAGCATGATGACGCTGATTCTTTATCTCGGAATTGCGGATAAAAGCGGCTGGTCCCAGTTCAGATATTTTATTTATATTCTTCTGCTGAGTATTTTTTTGGTCATCACAGATCGCCGCATGAACAGCTCATTTTTCCGATTTTTTGAAAAAAAGGCTGTCGGACTCCGCATGAATATGATCCGCTGTGTGCGGAAAACCGATCTGCTGACGCTGGAGGAGACCGGACACGGTAAAATCTTTACTGCATTGACCTCCGACATCAGAGAAGTCATTGACACCTCACGCCTTCTGACCTCATGTATCGTAGGCGCATTGCGGATCATTCTGATTTTTATCTGTATCGGATTCATGTCTCTGCCGGCGCTTCTGATCCTGCTGGCTGCTGCCCTCATCGGAGGCATTTTCTATGTTTACAGGCATACGCTGCTGATGGAACTTTTTGACCGGGTTCGGGATCAGGAGAACAGGCTGTTTGATGCGGTTGGAAGTCTGCTGGGCGGTTTCAGAGAATTGCGTCTGAATGACAGAAAGAGCAATGCGTTTTATCACACAGGTCTCGGAGCGCACAGTGCGGCGATGCAGAACCTCAGAATCCGCTATCTCCACTGTCACACGGATATATCTTCGATCATTTATGCCTCATGGTATCTGGCAATGCTCATCATTACGCTCACGCTGCCTTTCACACCGACGCCGCCTTATATGCTTTCGATAATTGTGGGCTTGCTGGTTACTATGCCTTTAAATCATGTCGTCAGTTTTTACTCACAATTTCATCAGGCATATTTATCTCTCAGGCGATTGCTCAGACTCGAGGCTGACATGGAAAATTTCGTTGCGGAACCGGCAGTGAAAGCCGCTACTGAAGAATTGGCGGAATATGAGCATATCATCGCCGAAAATATCTCTTTCATGTATGCGGCAAAAGACGGACGTCCCTTCACGGTGGGACCTCTGAATTTCTCCTTCCGCGCCGGAGAAGTCATTTTTATCAGCGGCGGCAACGGCGCCGGAAAATCCACGCTGCTGAAGCTGATAACGGGCTTGTATTATCCCGCATCCGGACGCTTTCTTGTCAACGGAAAAGAGGCTGACATCCGTGCATACCGGGAGATTTTTGCGCCGATTTTCACCGATTTTCATCTCTTTGACCGTCTCTACGGCATGAGAGACATTGATGAGGAAAAACTTTCCGGTCTTCTCAGACGATTTGATCTGGAAAAGCGGGTGAACTATACCGAAGGGAAATTCAGCACGCTTGATCTCTCCGCCGGACAGAAAAAACGACTCGCGCTGCTGACCGTCATGATGGAAGACAAGCCGGTTTATATTTTTGACGAATGGGCTGCGGATCAGGATCCGCACTTCAGAGAGTATTTTTATTATATGCTGATCCCCGAATTTAAGGCTCAGGGCAAGACGGTCATCGCTGTCACCCATGACGACAGGTATTTTCATGTTCCGGACCGGCTCGTGAAAATGGAATACGGGCAGATAAGTGAGAAATGAGATTTGACAACCCGGTAGTGATATAGTGATGGTGATTATTTTATAATGCAGATATTTATTATATAGTACAACTGACTGCATTATTTTTATTCATAATTACGCAGTGTGTGATTCTTTTTATGAGCCGAAAACAGAACCGCGGAACCACGAAAGCACGAAAAAAAATGAAAGACACGAAAATATCTTAATTTTTCGTATTTTCGTTTCTTTCGTGGTTTTCCTTTCTTTCGTGCTTTCGTGGTTCCGCGGTTCAAATATGATATACATTTTCAATAAAATGATTCTGCTTAAAAAATTATCTTTAACAATCTGATATTAAAGGTGTAAATTATGGACAACGATACTGCTGATATTATAAAAACGATTATATGGGCGGTGATTTTCATCTTCTGGGCCGGCTGGCAGTTTTTTAAAAAACTGACAGGGGCAATAAAGAAAGATGCCCCTGCTCAGTCACGGAAAAATAAAAAGCAGGCGGCACCCCGCAAAAAAACGAAAGCGATAGGAGACAGTCTGCGGGATTTTTTTGAAGAAATCACCAAAGTGCGGAAAGCGGAAAAGCCGGTATCCCCTCCGCCGCCCGAAAAGCCGAAAGCGGCCACGGCGAAGCGTAAAAAGCAACAGACCCCGGCTGAGACGCCGGCGGCAGTTTCTGCTCCGGCCATGCCGCCTGCTGACCTGTTTTCAGAGGAAACCGGTCTGCATCTTTCAGCACAGGACATGCGGCAGGCAGTCATATTCAGTGAAATTCTGGGACCGCCGCTTGCACTGCGGGATACGGATGACAGACCGTTCTGAGGAAAAAATGTTTTCTCGCAAAGAAGTTTCTCGCAAAGCACGCAAAGTCCGCTAAGAAAAGCCTTTATAAAACCTGTGTAAAACGAGTTTTTTTTCTTAAAGCCTTTATAAAACCTGTGTAAAACGAGTTTTCAACTCGTTTTTTTCTTAAAGCCTTTATAAAACCTGTGTAAAACGAGTTTTTAACTCGTTTTTTTCTTTGCGCCCTTTGCGAGAAACTTTATTCTTCTTTCTGATTTTCCGATACTTCGTCACTGTTTTCAGCCTGACGTTTTTCCAGATTTTCAAGCTTGCGGTTCAGAGCCTCGATCCGGTCTGCAAGCCGCATAACCTGTTCTTTGTTTGCGAGATTCATCTTGTCCGAAACTTCGGCGACCCGCTGATCCACCTTATCGCCGATCCATTTTTTGAAAGTTTCGGCATAAATTTTGAGTTCATTTTTCAGTTTGCCGCCCTCGGACTCCGAAATTTCCCTGTTTCTGATCAGAAGCGCTACAAGTTTGTCCGCCTCATCCTCTGCCACGTTCAGCGCATTCTGACAAAGCTGTGTGTATTTTTTGGCGCAGCCGATGACTGTTCCGCTGCCTTTTCGGAGCAGTCCGACCAGAATACCGGAGGCGGCTTCATCATACTGTGCGTTTTTCTCCCTTGCCAATATCTGGGAAATCGTTGATACGGTGATGTCTTCGCCGGTTTCATTGTCGGCGACCGAAACTTCTTCTCCCTGTTTCACCAATTCCGCCAGTTCATCCAGCGATATATATTTCTTTTCAATCGTGTCGTAAAGCTTGCGGTTGGCATATTTCTTGATTTTACGCATGATAATCTCCCTCAGTTTTTCAGCAGTTTTTTAACTTGACCTCATTGCCGCGCTCTGCGTGGGAATGCAGAGCAGACGCTCCGCGTCCCTGTTGACACCTCGTTCCCACGCTCTGCGTGGGAACGTCCCGCGGCAGTTTTCAGGGGACGCGGAGCGTCCGGGCCGCATTCCCACGCGGAGCGTGGGAACGAGAGATCGTGTTTTATGACGCATGATGTTATCAGCCTAATTTAACGCATCGCATCATTATGTCAAGACATTTTTTGATGAAAGTTGAAAGTCAGATACTTTTTCTTTACAATCGAAAGCGGTGTTGATAAATTAGCAAATCAGGCTGTGTGCTTTAATCTGACTTACCCCGAAAACCGGAACGAGAGGGAAAAACCATGTCCGGCAAACATATACTTTTGGCTGAAGATGAAGAACAGGTCCGTTATTCCCTGACGGCTATCCTCAAAAAAGCCGGTTACAATGTGACAGCCGCAGGGAACGGACGTGAGGCTTTGGAAAAAATAACACAGTTGAAAGCAGATTCCGATCTGCCCGATCTTCTGCTGACCGATATTAAAATGCCGGAAATGTCGGGTATCGAACTGATGGACGCGCTTGAAAAACAGGGCATCCCGGTGCCTGTCTTTGCCATCACCGGCTACGGAGACAAGGAGACGGTGGTGGAACTGCTGCGCCGGGGCTGCCGTGATTATATTGACAAGCCTTTTGATCCCAAAGAACTGCTCGGCCGCCTGCCCCGGATTTTTGACAGTCTTATTAAAGAGACGGAAAAAGCAGAGGCGGAGAACGAACGCTTTTTTCAGGAAAAAACCGACCTGAGCCGCCAGATGGATGCCTATATCCGGAATTTTGAGATGCTTCGCAAACAGATGGATTCGGCAGTGGGCGCGTATCGGAATCTGACACGCATCCGTCAGAGCGGTTATAAAGTGCGGATGGCATATCATCATCAGGCGCTTTCGGAACTCGGCGGCGATTTCGCAGATATTCGGGATATGCCCTCAGGAACAGATATTCTGCTTGCCGATGTTGCCGGACATGATATGGGCGCGTCTTTCCATACGGTCATGATCAAAGCCTTTTTTGATGAAAACTGCCGGACCGGCAATGACGGGAAGTCGTTTTTCCGGCTTCTCAACAGACAGTTGCTGGAAAACGGCAGAAATGAGCGCATGGTCACTGCCATATTCCTGCGCCTGAACCTGAAAGAGATGACCGGAGAAGTCGTATCGGCCGGACATCCGCCCTGCCTCCGCCTTGCAAAAGAAACTTCTTTTCCCGATACGCTCATGACCGCAGGCGATGTATTGGGAATCTATGACGAGGTTGTGTTTGCAGACTGCAAATTCGGGCTTTACCCCGGAGACCGCTTTTTTCTCCACACAGACGGGCTGACTGACGCTTACCGGATGAGCAGGTCTTCCATGAAACGCAGGAAACTTGAAATACAGGGACTCAGGCTTCTGATAAAACAATGTCATAAACTTCCGCTTGAAGAAATGATCGGGCATATTGCAAAATCCGTCACAGCATGTTATAAATTCAACGATGATGTGCTGCTGCTGGGCGCAGAGATTCCGTAATGCCCGCACAGATGCAAGCCGGCACAGACGCACGCCGGTGCGTCTCTGCGGGGAGATAATATTTATGTTCAAAATGAATGAAGATGAAAATTCGATTTCTTTCAGGTTTTCCTCCGAGATGCGTCAGGCGGACCGGGTGATTCAGGCATGTGATGTTTACCTGAAAGCCCTGGGCATAGCGGAGGCTTCGGAATTTCGGCTGGTGCTTCGTGAGCTTCTGATCAACGCGGTGGAACACGGCAATAAAAAAGCAGTGGAACGCCTCGTAAAATGTGATGTTGCCTATCTTGACGAATGGCAGTTTTGCATTACGGTGGAAGATGAGGGGGAGGGATTTGACCATCTTTGTCTTGAGATGAAGCTTCCCGATGACCCGCAGGAAAACCGCAAACGGGGTTATGCTCTGATTCATGCCTTTACCGACCGTCTGGAATTTAATGAAAAAGGCAACTGCGTCACCGCGTATATCGGCATTCCCCGGCAAACTTCATTTAGCATCGGAAACGAGAATGATTTTCAGATTATCACCCCTTCCGGAGACATTACCGCAAGTATCACAGACAAATTCCGGGAAATTCTGGTTGATCTGCTGGATCGGGGATATGAATATTACCGGTTTGATTTTGTGCATGTCAAAGATATAGACTCCGTCGCGCTGAGCGTTATGATTATTTTTGCCAAAATGCTTTGCCAGAAAAGCACAAACCGCCGTCCGGAGATCGTGAATGCTTCAAGCGCGCTTGCCGACCTTTTCCGCATGACTCGGATGGATAAGATGTATGAATTGAGAAGTGAGAAGTGAGAATTGAGAAGTGAGAATTGAGAAGTGAGAATTGAGACAACATCCGGAGTGCTGTCATTTTATTAAAACCGGAGCCGCAAGGCGACCCATTTTATAAGATAGGTCAGCTGTAGAACGGGTTTTAAACCCGTTTTACTGCTAAACCGATCTTATAAAACGGGTCATTTCAGCACTCCGGATTTCGCGGGAGAACGCAATGGACACCAATGACATGGAAATCACAGATCAGTTTGTCATGGAGGCAAAAGAGCATCTTGACGCCATCGAGGATGATTTTCTTTTGTTGGAAAAACAGAAAGAAAATCCCGACAGAAAGATTGTTGACAAGGTTTTCCGCGCCGTTCACTCGATCAAAGGCGGCTCCGGCTTTCTGGGTCTGGGCAATATCGGCAAACTGTCTCATGTTATGGAAACCCTGCTTTCCATGATCCGCGCCGGAGAAATGATGCCCGAATCCGAATGTATTGACGCGCTGCTTGCCGGAACAGACCTGCTCAACACCATGCTCGACGATGTTGCCCACAGCAATCAGGCGGATATTGCCAAAGTCTGGAACCGTCTCAACAGTATGCTTGAACGCAAAATTCCCCCGAAAGTCAGAAACCAACTGAATACGCCGGTAAAGCTTTCCGAGCCTGACGGAAAAGGAAATATCAGTTTCAACATCAACGAATTCACCTTCAAAAATATTCCTGCGCACATGTCCCTCTATGTGCTGAAATATGACCTTACCGAACTTGCCGGAAAAGAAGGCAAAAGTCCGGTTGTGCTGATCCGGGAACTTCTCAGCACCGGCGAAATCATAGACGCCAAGCTTGATATTTCCTCCGATGATCTTCATGCCGGACTTCCCAAAGCCCCGCTGATGTATGAGGTACTCTATGCCACCATCCTCTTTCCCGATGATATTCAGGAAATTACAGGTCTGGGCCAAGACCGGATTGTTCTGGTGTGCCGGGACGGTTCCGTTTTAACTCTGGGAGAAAGCGTTGAACAGGACATGGAACAGGGAAGCGCCGAGGTACCCGGTGAACCGGATGCTTCCGAATTCCCCTCCCTTTTGGGGAGGGGGAGTAATTTCCCCTCTCCTTCGGAGAGGGGGCCGGGGGGTGAGGTCTCAACTCCCCCTCTCCTTCGGAGAGGGGTCCGGGGGGAGAGGTCGGTGCCGGGGGAGAGTTCGGAGTCCGAGGAGAGGTTCTACATTCCCTATTCCGCATTTTCCGCTCCGGAACCCGCAGATGAAGATTTAAAGCCTTTTTCCGATTTCATCCGGGCATCCTCATGCGGGCAGGACCCGGATACAGCAAACGACACGGACCTCACAGATTTATGGACAGACCGGGACAAAACTGTCCGCATTTCTGTGGATATTCTCGACAAACTCATGGCGCTTGCCAGCGAATTAGTATTGGTCCGCAATCAGCAGCTGCTTGCCACCGAAGGCTCAGACTCGCTATTCCGGGCCCTTGCCCAGCGTTTGGATTCAGTCACCGCCGAGATGCAGGAAAGCATCATGCGGACCCGGATGCAGCCCATCGGCAGAATTTTCAGAAAATTTCCCCGTATTGTCCGTGAAATCGGACGCAAGCACGGCAAAGATATTCGCCTCACCATCGCAGGGGGAAAAGTCGAATTGGATAAAACCATTCTGGAATCGCTGACGGATCCGCTGACGCATCTGATCCGCAACTGCTGCGATCACGGCATTGAAACGCCGGAACATCGGGTCCGGAACGGAAAACCCGAAGCCGGCCATATTCTCTTAAACGCCTGGCATGAAGCCGGCCATATCAATATTGAAATCCGGGATGACGGCAGAGGCATTGATCCGGAACTGATTCGCCGGAAAGCCGTTGAAAACGGTCTCAAAACTTTGGCAGAGGTGAAACTTATGGACGACGCCGAGGCGCTGAATCTGATTCTGCTGCCCGGTTTCACCACAACGTCAGCGGTGAGCGAGCTGTCGGGCAGGGGCGTGGGAATGGACGTGGTAAAAGCCGGTATTGAGAAATTAAGCGGGGCCATCGTCATAGAATCGGATGTGGGACAAGGCACTGTTTTTCACCTGCGCCTGCCGCTGACGCTCGCCATTATCCCCTGTCTGATTGTCGCATCAGGACAGGAACGCTATGCGGTTCCGCAGATCAGCCTTGTGGAATTGGTCTGCCTGTATGATGACGATGTGAAAACAAAAATAGAGTATGCAGGGTGTCAGGAAGTTTTCCGGCTCAGAGACAGCTTGCTGCCTTTGGTCAGGCTGTCGGAAGTTCTGGCAGGGAAATCGGAAAGAGGGTCAGGGGTTCGGGGTGAGAGGTCCGAGGGGGCTGCCGCCTCACCCCTCACCTCTGACCCCGAACCTCCTTCCCTGACATTTGCCGTACTCAAAGCCGGAAACGGGCGGTTCGGTCTGATTATTGACCGGGTGATAGCAACAGAAGAAATCGTGGTCAAACCCATGCACCCCTGCTTAAAATCCCTCAACATCTATTCCGGGGCAACAGTCATGGGTGACGGGAAAATCTCCCTGATTTTAGATACAGAAGGCATCGCCGCATACTCCGGGATAAAATTTGACGGCCATGCAAAAGACCCCGCACCGGAACGCAGAAGCGATAAAGAAACACAGACCGTGCTGCTTTTCAGACACGGCGAAAAAGAACTCTTTGCCATGGCCCTGCCCCTGATTCGGCGCATCGAACACATTTCGACTGCCGATATCAGCTTTGTGGGAGAAAACGAGTACATTACCGTCAGCGGGGTTTCCACACGGATTCTGCGTCTTGACAAAGTGCTGGGCGTTTCTGCCGGAATCACAAGAGACGAGATGTTCCTCATTCTTCCCAAATATATCAAGCGCCCTCTCGGGCTGCTGGCATCCGAGCTGGTGGATATTGAAAAAACGGTTTCCGTTGAACTGAATGTGGAAACATTAATGGAACACGGACTGCTCGGGACCGCGGTCATACAGGGGCAAATGACGCTGTTTATAGATATTTACCGGCTTGTTGAAAAAATTGAGCCGGAATGGTTTTCCGAGCGTCGGATGAATCTGTTCGGTACTCCCGGACCTGCATCTCAAAAAAAACATGTGCTTGTGGTAGAAGACATTTCCTTTTTCAGACATCTGATCAAAGGCTATTTAGAAGCAGACGGTTATAAGGTTGTCACCGCAGAAAACGGCATGGAGGCGCTGGAACGCATGGGAGAGTCTGCCTTTGATCTGATTGTTTCCGATCTGGAGATGCCGGTCATGGACGGCTGGGAGTTTGTAAAGCATATTCGTCAGGACCTACAGCAAAAGGAATTGCCGGTGATGGCGCTGACAGCGCTGGATTCTGAAAAAGATCGGGAAAAAGCCGAGCGCTGCGGCTATAACCGTTATGAAGTCAAGCTTGACCGCGAGCGATTTCTGACAAGCGTTGCGGAAATATTGAAATAGTCAGTCCTGAGGGTTTTAAAAATCCCTCAGGGTCTGATCTTTTTTTCTTTGCGCCCTTTGCGCCAAAGCTAAGAATAGACGCGAGAACCTTTTTATCTCTCGCAAAGCACGCAGAGGGCGCAAAGGAATAAGTAAAGCTAATTTTTCTATTTTCAGCTCGGGTCGCTTCTAAGCGATTTGATCTGTTCTCAGCTTGGGTCGCTCTACATTTCTTTGCGCCCTTTGCGCCTTTGCGAGAACTTTTCATTTTATTAAAATCGGTCTCGCAAAGCCCGCAAACTACGCAGAGACCCTGAGGGTTGAGACATGAAAAAACACCAGTTCTGCACATTCCGAATTGCCGGGCAGCTTTTCGGCGTGAATATTTTGCATGTAAAAGAAATCAATGCCAAAACAGATTTTACGCCTGTCCGGCACGCGCCGAAGGAAGTCAAAGGCTATGTCAATATCCGGGGGCGGATTCATCTGATTTTTGACCTGCGCCTGCTGCTGGGATTTGAGAGCCGGCAATTCACAGATGACAAAAACAGACTTGTTTTGTTCAAACCGGAAGTCGGAGAATCTTTCGGGGTACTGGTGGACAGCGTGGGTGATGTTGTGGAAGTGGATGAAAGCCTATTAGAACAGGGCTTGGGCACCGATCCCGGCTTTGGTGAAGAAAATTTGCCGGAATTGCGGGAAAGTATATGCAAATTGGAAAATGAACTCTTAGTCGTTTTAAATGCGCATAACTTTCTCAGGCGCATAAAAATCAGGTAGCGGTACTCAGTAAAACGCCCAAGCTGAAAACAGATATCTGTTTTCAGCCCTGGCCGTTGTTTGTATTTTCATAACTTTCGTGTTTTTCGTTTCTTTCGCGCTTTCGTGGTAAATTTTCAGTAAAACGCCCAAGCTGAAAACAGATGAAACCCGGCTAAAATTTCGCTTCGCTCATTTCAGCACTCCGGACAGCAGAGTAAAACGGGTTTGAAACCCGTTCTACAGTTCATATTTTCATAACTTTCGTGTTTTTCGTTTCTTTCGCGCTTTCGTGGCAAATTTTCAGTAAAAGGATTTCATAATGATAAAAATACTTCATCTCCTGAATGCGTTTCGGATGGGACTTCTGCTGAAAGTCAGTATCATAGCGGTGCTGACCACAACTTTCACGCTGTCGGTGTTCGGACTGTATCAGCACACAAAAACAGCATCCCGCATGGTTGCCTCGCTTGAAGAAAGGGTTCTGCTGGCAGCCAAACGCCTGTCGGGAAACCTCAAAGAACCGGTATTTCATTATAACAAAGACACGGCTCAGGATATTATTTTTGCAGAAATGGAATCCGAACTGATCGCCGGCATTTTTGTTCTGGAAAATGAAAAAGCTATGCCGGGCTTTGCTTTTTCAAGAAACGAGTTCGGCAGCCCTGTTCCTTCTGAAACCCTTCTTTCTGAAAATGATTATATTGTCGCCAGCCGAAAAATTAAAAGACAGGCGGAAATTGTCGGCGAGGTCAGGGTGTTTGCATCCCGCAGGTCTTTAGATGCCGAGCTGGCTCAGATGTCTGTCTCTGCTGTGATCCAGATATTGGTATTGGATATTCTGATTGTGCTGGTGCTGATTCTTTCCATGCGGGTACTCATTACCATGCCGGTGGCAGTCTGTGTCAATTCTGCACAGATTATGTCCCGGGGCGATCTGAGTCAGATGGTTTCGATTGTCAATAAAGATGAAATCGGAGACCTTGCCGGCGCCGTAAACAATATGACACTCAACTTGGCGGAAATGTTCAGAGAAATAGCAGACGGCATCGGCGTTCTGACAGCAAATTCAGAAGAACTTTTCACACTTTCGCAACAGATGTCTGCCGGCGCGGAGCAGACCACCCTCAAATCCGACACTGTTGCCGAGGCAACCAAACAGATGTCTTTCAACATCAATACCATTGCCTCTGCGGCCGAACAGATGAGTCTCAATATTGCCAATATTTCAACGACTGCCGAAGAGATGTCTCAGAATATGCGGTCGGTGGCCTCGGCTATTGAGGAAATGACGGTGGCAATAAAAGACATCGCGGGAAATGCACGGGAAGCTGCTTACATCTCGAAGGAAGCAATGGATATGGCAGATAACGCTGTCACCACCATCAATATTCTGGGAGAGGCGGCAATGGAAATTGATGAAGTGACGGAGGTGATCAGAAAAATAGCCGAACAGACCAATCTTTTAGCAATCAATGCCACCATTGAGGCGGCATCTGCGGGCGAATCGGGCAAAGGATTTGCTGTCGTCGCAAATGAAATAAAAGTGCTTGCCAGACAGAGTTCCCGCGCCGCAGAAAATATTATCAAAAGAATCGGTCATATACAGAAAAATACCATACAGGCGGTGCAAGTCATAGAAGGGGTTTCGGACATTATCGGCAAAATTAACGATTCCACTGCGATCATCACAAAAGCGGTGGAACAGCAGACGCTGACTTCAAACGAGATTTCAGCCAATGTCAATCAGGCAAGCAAAGGCGTTACAAATATTGCCTCTTCGGTAGCCGAAGTTGCAAAAGGCTCAGATGATATGTCCGGTAATGCGGGGCAGGCTGCCGGCGGCATCAGCGAAGTTGCGCTCAACATAGAGGGGGTGAGCGAGGCTGCGCGTGAGGCAAGCGGGCGCGCCAGACAGGTAAGCCTTCTGTCAGAAGAATTGGCAGGTGTTGCCGCGCAACTGCGGAAAACAATCAGTAAATTCAAAATCAGACCTTAAACAGGATTGTACAGGATTATACAGGATTATCATGATTAATCCTGTATAATCCTGTACAATCCTGTACAATCCTGTAAGGAGATAAAAAAGATGAACTTAAAAACGATCCAAGTTAGACTTTCCATCTGGACCGGCTTCTGTCTGATGCTCATATCCACGATAATTGTTGTTGCTGCTGCAATGAACATGAGATCCGGCGCTGAAGCCGCGGGGGAAGAATCGCTCAAAGCAGCAAAACAGGACGCGGTTTTTGTCTCAAAGCAGAGTGCTGCTGCTATCCGCTCTGAGTTTGAGACTGCCCTCTCGGCAGCGCGTATTCTTTCTCAGATATTTTCCGCATCGGAAAACAGCCTGTCCGATTCATCCGTCGAGGAACTCAGCCATATCCTTAAAAATATTCTGGAGCAGCATCCCGAATTTATGAGTGTCTATATCTGCCGAGATACTGAGCTGTCTGAAAAAAAAGACGAGACAAAAGACGATGAAGGCAGTTCAGGGTTTTTCTGCCGCGTGATTCGGGACGGATCCGGCGAAATACTGCCGGCGCCTTCGGAGAATTATGAAGAACAAAATTATTATCTGATCCCGAAAAAAACAAAAAATGAATGTATCATTGATCCTCATTTTTACACGTTTCAGGGAAAAACACAGCGGATTATCTCTCTTGCCGTGCCGATTCTTGCAGATGAAACTTTTTACGGGATTGCAGGGATTGATATAGCTGCTGATACCCTGTTAAAGCAGATTGACAATATAAAAAAACCATATCACGCCGCTACGGCAAAGACGGTTCTCGTCAGTCACAGCGGAACAATGTTGAAAACGGTGCAGGCAGGCGATAAGATACTGGAAATCACTGTTTCCGAACAGGAACTGGCAGACATAAAAAACGGTAAAGAAATCATAAAGACAGCGCAAAACCGTCTTGAAATCTTTACTCCCCTGACCGTCGGCAGGACAGCAAGTCCATGGTCCCTTCATATAACAGTGCCGATGTCGCAAATCAGCGATTCCGCGGATGCACTGATATTGAGAACAAACCGCAGCATTTTCAAAATAAGCATTTTTACGCTGGTATGTGTCCTTGCCGCCTTTGTGATGCTGGGATACATTGCCCGGAAAGTTTCCAAATCCGTCAGCGTCACTTCTTATATCTTGAAAGACATTGCCCGGGGAGACCTGACAAAACGTGTGGAACTCGATCCTGATGACGAACTCCGCAGAATGGCGAAATGGCTGAATGTCTCGCTGAACAATTTTCAGACCATTATCAGAGATATTGCGGATACGGTTAAAATTCTCAGCGCCTCTTCCGAAAATATTTCCCGAGTTTCATCCGGAATCTTTACGGCAACCAATGAAATATCTTCCAAATCCGCAAACGTAGCCTCTGCCACTGAAGAAGTCGCTATGAATATCAGCACCATGGCTTCCGCATTGGAACAGATGAGTGTGAACATACAAAATATTTCTTCAACCGCCAATCAGATGGCTCAGAATATGGAGGTCGTGACTTATGCCATTGAAGAGATGTCTTCTGCCATCAAGGACATTGCCCGGAATGCTCAGGAGGGGGACAGAATCACGACAGATGCAATGAAAATGGCAAATGCCGCCACAAAAACCATGACCGCCCTGGGCGATGCCGCAATGGAGATTGACGAAGTGACCGAGGCGATCCGGAAAATTGCCGAACACACCAATCTTCTCGCGCTCAATGCCACCATTGAAGCGGCCTCTGCCGGGGACGCGGGAAAAGGATTTGCCGTGGTGGCAAAAGAAATCAAAGACCTTGCGAATCAGAGCGCACGGTCTGCCGAAAATATTGCCAAACGAATCAAAGAGGTGCAGAAAAACACCATGGAAGCCGTCAGAGTGATAGACGAAGTATCTGCCATTATCAGCACAGTCAAAGCCTCATCCGGCATGATAATGAAATCGGTTGAACAGCAGACACTGACTTCAAACAATATTTCGGTGAGTGTCCGGCAGGTCAATGTCGGGGCGCGCAATATCGCATCATCCATTGCCGAGGTTGCCAAAGGTTCTGATGACATGTCCGGCAATGCAGGCGAAGCAGCAAAAGGTGCCAATGACGTGGCGTCAAATATTCACAGCATCGGCAGAAGCACGGGCGAAGCAAACGCCGACGCGGAAAAAATAACCGGATCCGCTGTGAAATTGGGCGATATCGCCAGACAATTGCAGGAAATGGTCGGCAAGTTTAAAATTGAGAATTGAGAATTGCAGGTCATATAACAGCATATACATGAAGACAAAAATCCTCATCGTGGATGATTCCCGAATTTTTCGCAGCGCTATTGAAGAAAGCCTGACCGGCGAAAAAGACATTGAAGTCATCGGCTCTGTATGGAACGGGGCAAAAGCAATTGAATTTATTGAATCCGATCATCCGGATCTGGTGACGCTCGATGTGGAAATGCCGGGAATGGACGGTTTGGAAACGCTCAGGGCGATTCAAAAAATCAACGCGTCAAATCCCGGTTTTCCGCCCATCGGCGTGATCATCATCAGTTCTTTTGCCCGAAAAGGTGCCGATATAACGATATCTGCTCTGGAAGCCGGCGCGTTTGATTTTATCACCAAGCCTGTCGGCTCCGGCGCAAAAGAAAGCATAGAAATTCTGAGCAGGCAGCTGATTGCAAAGATACGGTCTTTCATATCCATGCGGATTTCCCGGAGTCGGATTTTACCGGCAGGACGTCTGTTATTCGGGGGCAGCCGCAAAGAGGATGCCGCTACCGCACGGGCGTCTGTAACGGGAAGATATCCGGCGGTGAGCGGAGCCGAACCGAGCGGAGCCGAACCGAGCGGAGCCGAACCGAGCGTCACCGAACCGATGGGCGCTGACGCTCCCGGCTCGGACCCTGCCGGACATACTTCTGAAGTTCCGGCAAAAGTTCCGGCAAAAGTCCGGGCAATCCTTATCGGTGTATCCACCGGCGGACCCAAAGCATTGGCAGATATTTTGCCCCGCCTTTGTGAAAAATTAGATTGCGAAAAAATAGACATTCCCATATTCATTGTTCAGCACATGCCCCCGACCTTTACGCAGTCGCTGGCGGACAGTCTGAACGCCAGATGCAGTTTTACAGTGACGGAAGCCGGAAATAACGAAGCGGTGAAATCCCGTTATGTTTACATCGCCCCCGGGGGGAAACATCTGCTGCTGCGCCGAAGCGGCAGAGATGTTTTTCTGGTTGTCAACTCTCAGCCGCCGGAACGGGGGTGCCGCCCTTCTGCGGATGTGCTTTTCCGCTCCGCTGCAACAGCCTATCAGGGCGAAGTCATTGCGCTGATTCTGACCGGTATGGGCGCAGACGGCACAAGGGGAGCGGCAGTGCTGAAACGCACGGGCGGTTATGTCATTGCCCAGGATGAGGAAAGCTCGGTGGTCTGGGGAATGCCCGGAAGCGTTTATGCATCCGGAAATGTTGATGAAATGCTGCCGCTGGCAAAGATTCCCGATACCGTTGCCGCTCTTGTGCGGAAAACACGGCATCGGGGGTGATGCCCGCTGATTTTATTACATAATATCGGAATTGAGAATTGAGAATTGAGAATTGAGAATTGAGAATTGAGAATTGGGAAGTGTTTATTTCTCAATTCTCAATTCTCAATTCTCACTTAATATCGGACAAATACTTATGGAACTCTCCCGGCATGAATTTGAGCTTTTTCGAGATTATATTTACAGTATATGCGGCCTTGTCATTGCCGAAAACAAGCAGTATCTGATTCGCCAAAGGCTTGAGCCGCTGGCATTGGCATCCGGCTGTGTGAATTTCAGCGAATATTATCGGAAAGTAACAGAAAGCAGCCTGAGCGGTGAGCGGAGCCGAACCGAAGGGCCGCCGGAGACTAAGAACCGATTTCAGGAACAGATCATCAATGCCATCACAACCAACGAAACCTCTTTTTTTCGGGACCGGCATCCCTTTACCGCTTTCAAAGAATGTATTCTGCCCATGCTCAATGACAGGGTCTGCGAGCGCAAACAGCGTCAGCAAAGCAGAAAAGGTCCCAAAGTCCGTCTGTGGTCTGCAGGGTCTTCAACAGGACAGGAGGCTTACAGCCTTGTCATGCTCATTAAGGAGTATTCCGAAAACGCCGGCAGGGAAAATCTCTTTCCCCGGATACCGGTTTCTATGGAAGATTTTGTCATACTGGCGACAGATATTTCCACAGAAATGCTCGCAAGAGCAATGGCGGGCGAGTACAATGATACAGAAATGAAACGCGGACTGAATCCCGAGCGGGTGAATGCCTATTTTAAAAAACAGGGAAAACGCTGGGTTATCAGCAGTTCCATCCGTTCTATGGTGGAATTTCGGCAGATCAATCTCATCAGACCCTTTGCGATGCTGGGGGGATTTGATGTGATTTTCTGCCGCAATGTTCTGATTTATTTTGATATTGAAACAAAAGTACGGATCATCGGACAGTTTTACGAGATGCTGTCGGACAAAGGCTTTCTGGTGCTGGGCGCAACCGAAAATATTTACGGAATTACAGACAGATTCGACTCTGTTCATCACGGAGAAACGCTTTTTTATCAGAAAAAGGGGTGAGAGGTCAGAGGTGAGGGGTCAGAGGTGAACTTGTCCCCCGAACCTCTGACCCCGAACCCCTGACCTGAACATTATGAAAAACTGCGATCTTATCCATAAGTTAAGCCAACTGCACAGACAGGCACAGGATTTGCTGAAAGCGCAATGTCCCGATATATGCGGGAAAATCCCCTTTCGTGAAATGGATGAACTGACCGATAAAATCAGAATACATCAGATTGAGTCTCAAGTGAAAAATGAAACGCTTCGAGGCATCCAAGTGCAGCTTGAAACCTCACGGAACCGTTATTATGATCTGTACGAATTTGCGCCTGCGGGTTATTTCATCTTCAGCACTGAGGGCCTCATCATGTCCGTCAATCTTACAGGCTCAGAATTGCTCGGTGTTGAACGCTGGGAACTGATAAAGACCCCCTTTGCGGATTTCATATCGCCTTCGTTTCGGCATCTGTTTGATTCCGAACATAAACTTGCGCTTGAAACCCGGACAGAGCGGCGTTTCGAACTCAAACTCATCAGAAAAGACGGGACCCCCTTTTACGGACTTATGAAAAGCATTGCTGTTGAGGACGATGAAGGGATTTATAACCGGATTCGGACTGCTGTTATCAATGTTGACGAGCAGGTAAAGGCAAAAGAGGCATTGCAGCATCGGCTTGCCATGGAAGAACTCATCGCAAAAATATCTTCCTGCTGGGCTAAAATCGCTGTCAATGTCTCATATAATACTTTTGACAAAGAAATCACTGCCGCGCTGGAAATGATCGCCGTATTTGTCCGTGCGGATCGCAGTTACATTGCACTGTTTTCAAAAGAACATGTCCCGCAGCAGCCGGAAAGAATTGACAAAATTTATGAATGGTGTGAAGCGGGGGACAGGTTGCAGGGGGCAGGGGACAGGTTGCAAGTTACGGGGCAACCTGCAACCTGCTCCCTGCAACCTGCAACCTGCTCCCTGCAACCTGTTACCTGCGTCCTTACCTCCCCCCGGGCAATGAAGAAACTCCGGCACAATGAAATTGTTTATATTCCCGATATGGCCGCACGGATGCCGGCCGACAGCGCCGCCGGTATCTGTTCTTTTCTCGCCATTCCCATATTTCTGGAAAAAACGCTGATCGGATTTTTCGGACTCCATGCAGCAACTCAGCGGAACAACTTATGGTCTGACGAAGATATCCGCTTAGTCCGGGTGGTCGCAGAGATGTTCGCCAATCTGCTGGCAAGAGTCCGGGCAGAACAGTTGCTGCAAAAAAGCGAACAGCACTACCGGGCGATTGTCGAAGACCAGACCGAACTGATCTGCCGTTTTCTGCCCGATACTGAAATCATTTTTGTCAACAAAGCATATTGCCGTTATTTCAAAAAAAATGAGACAGAACTGATCGGACGCCGCTTTCTTGAATTTGTTCCCCCGGACGAACATGAAGGCATCCGCCGGCATATTGCTTCTTTTACCCCGGACAATCCCATCAAAAGTTATGAACATCAGGTGACTGCTCCTGACGGGGAAATACGTTGGCACCAGTGGATTGACCGGGCAATATTTGACGCTTTGGGGAATGTGACCGAGTTTCAGTCTGTTGGGCGGGATACGACAGACCGGAAAAAAGCGGAAAGGCTTTGGCGCAAATATGAATTTATCGCAAACAGTTCAAAAGATTTTATGACTCTTATCAACAAAGATTATGTTTATGAAGCGGTGAATCTTTCCTATCGCAAAGCTTTTGACAAAGACAGCAGCGATGTTGTCGGAAAAACAGCAAGGGAAGTCTGGGGAACCGAAACCTTTGAAAATCACATCAAGCCCAATATAGACAAATGCCTCGGAGGCAATGAAATCCATTTTGAAGGCTGGTTTGAATTTCATAACAAAGGGCAAAGATATTACAGCGTGAGTTATTATCCGTATTTCAATGAAAAAGGGAGCGTGACGCACGCTGTTGTTTTCACGATGGACCTGACGGACCGGAAGCAGGCCGAGGAGGCATTGGAAAAGGCATATTCCGAACTCAAAAGCACACAGTCCCAACTTATTCAGTCTGCCAAACTGGTATCGGTGGGGCAGTTGGTTGCCGGTGTGGTCCATGAACTCAATCAGCCCCTCACCGTTATCCGGGGCAGCGCGCAGCTCATTTTACGCTCGCTTTCTTCTTCAAATCAGACACAAGGCTGTAGAACGGGTTTGTCTGCTTTTAGCCGGGCCGTTTCACTGACGGAAGGTCAGACGGACGGCTGTGAAACGGGTTGCAAACCCGTTTTACTGACGGAAGGTCAGACGGACGGCTGTAGAACGGGTTTGAAACCCGTTTTACTTAACGACGGCTGTGAAACGGGTTGCAAACCCGTTTTACTTAACGACGGCT
>JAIFKL010000203.1 GCA_020049595.1 Desulfobacteraceae bacterium | reverse complement strand
CATTTCCGCAATCAGGTCCAGCGCTTCAGCATATTGCTGCTGCTCGATATAAGCTCGTAATTCTAAAAGTTCCTCCATATATGAATCCTCTCCTGCATAATCGTCTGATCGCTTATTCCTTAATAAGCCTGAGTGTTTTTAATAATCATCGGAACGAGTTGTTCGTTAATCGCGGGTGAAAAGTCATCAAGAGCAAGAAACGCCTTGATTTACGAAGAAAAGGCAAAGCGGCGGGTTCCCCAAAAATAAAGCGGCTTGATTCCGAAACGGTCCCTGGCTAAAAACAGTTTTTTTTCAAGGCTGTCCCATATTGCCAATGCCCACATTCCGTTGAAACGCAGAAGGCAATCCTCTCCCCAGTGTGCGTAAGAAGCAACGACAACCTCTGTATCTTGATGGGACCATTAAGGTTAAGTATGCCTGCTATTCCGCACATTTAAGATAATCCCTTTGGTAAAAAATATTATTCAAAGGACTGTCCGTTAGTACTTATGTTTGTACCGGTAAAGGATGAAGAATATTGAATCATTTTAAAAATATCTTTATTCAGCATCGGCTCGCCGTTATGATGCAAATATAAATACTTGCAAAAAGGTCTGATCTTATCCGCTATAACTTTGAACTGTTCAAATCTCATCCAGCCTTTTTTCTTTGTAATGCGATTCCCGCCGACTGCACATTCGGGGCATTTCAGATCGCATCCCAAGACCGTTTCCGCAACAAATATTCTGGGTATTATTTTCTCAAATTGTTCAGGATACCGAATTTCATTCATTGATATTTTCTCCAAAGATATTCTCTGTATTCTTCCTTATATAACTTTTCAGGGATATCTTCGCCCTGATACAAGATACCGATCAGCCCTGCTGCTTTTTCAGAAAGTTCCTGACCGGGAAATCTTTCACGAAAAAATTCTCTGGCTTCTTCCAGCAGTCCTTTGATATCATTGAAACTTTTCTCTTCAGAGAACTCCATGTGTCAAAAGCACCTTTCACATTTCATCACAGGAAACGCCTTTCTGCGGTACGTAACGGCTGACCATATATTTTAAGGCTTTGAGAATTGTTTCCGCTTCAATTTTCTCCACATATTCTCTGGTAGATTCGACCGCGATGGTATAGCAGCCGAAAACCGTTTTTTCCGGCTCCGGATTTTCCTCCCAGTTTATGCGCGCCGCAGCGAGAAGTTCTCCGTAAAGTTGGAAACGGGGATTCTTTCCTTCCGGCCCTCTCTTGCCTCCGACAACGATAATGTAAGGCACATCCATGACCCCTGCCTGACATTTTCCGATCACAGCGTCCGCAATGCCGTGCAGTCCGAAACAGGGATATTCTGCATCCAGAGGAACTTCCGCATGAGCCTGAAGATCATCTTTTTCCGACATCAGCAGCATCGGATAAATCGCTCTTCCCCATATTGTTGCTTCATTCATCAGTGTTGTCTCATAGGGCAGCAGACAGTTTATAATATAGGCTGTCTGATGTTTTTCAGCTTCGGAAAGAATAACCTGATCATCTTTAAACCAACTGTCAATCGCCACACGCTGTTCTCTCAGAGTAACAATACGTCTGATCTCTTTCAGCGTCAGTTCGGAAAATAAATAATGAGACACTGATGTTTCCATATTTCCTGCCCGCCTTTCTGAAGTCAGCCCATAGTTTAATCACGGAAAGCGGATTTATTTCTTACGCGCGGAAAGGGCTTCCTGAATCAGCCGGAAAGCCTCCTGTATGACATGTTCCGGATCAATTTTATCTTCAATCCGGTCCTCTGCGAACTGCCCTTCAAAAGCCTCTATCGCGGCTCTTTTCAAGGCAAGCGGATATGCCTCCCTCAGCAGTTCATGCAGTTCTTCGGAATGAACATACACCCCCCCTGCCTTTCTCCGCGTGTTCGATATCACGATCTGGTCAAGCGAATTGCATATAGAAAATTCCCATGATCTGGTGCTGCGCTGCTCCGCTTCCTGTTTGATCAGATGCAGAAGAAGAATGACAGTATAACTGTAAATCTTGTTGATTTTGTCCTCACGGCTCATTTCTTCCAGTTCTCCGATAAGCAGCAGCGCGTCGGGATACCGTTGTTCTTCTATACATCTGCGAAGCTCCAAAAGCTCTTCCATAATAATTCCTGCCCAAGTTTATGCTCTTTCAGGTTTTCAGATAAGCATCTGTCTGTCAAACCTGCACGGTCAGTTCATGATTTGTGAATCTGAATTCTAAGAGAGCCGAGGCTTTTCTCTTGTCGAAGAATATTACCCAAGCCGCTCAGTGAAGCGGTCGAACCCCGTTTTCCGCCTTTTCATAGCTTTTTCCGCAATCGGAACACTTGAGATCATCCCCCAGCCGTTCCCCGCACTCGCAGACCCAGCCGATCTGCCGGGCAGGATTTCCCACCGCCAATGCGTAATCCGGCACATTCTTATTCACCACAGCGCCCGCACCGATAAACGCGTATCGCCCGACGGTGTTACCGCAGACAACGGTGGCATTGGCTCCGATACTCGCTCCTTTCTTAACCAATGTCGGACGTATCTGATCCATCTTTCGGATTTCGGCTCTGGGATTATACACATTCGTAAAAACCATGGAAGGACCGCAGAAAACGCCGTCTTCCAGCGTCACGCCTTTGAAGACGCTGACATTGTTCTGAATTTTGCAGTTGTTCCCGATAATGACATCGGGACCGATCACCGCATTCTGCCCGATATTGCAGTTCTTTCCGATATGCGATCCTGAGAGAATATGGGAAAAGTGCCAGATTTTCGTCCCCCTGTCAATAAAAACATTTTCATCTGTCAGAGATGTTTCATGGACAAAATATCCGGGATCGGAAATCTCAAGTTCGGGAACTGAAGTTTTATCGGACAGTCCGCATACTTTCCCGCCCTCGTTCAGAGACCGCTGACCGGCATTCAGGACTCTAAGCACCCGCAGTCCTTCCCTGCCGTCTGTGCGGGGAACCTGTCCTGTTGCAATAATATTCGCCGTACCCGTCACATTGCTTTCAAAGGTCTCAATCGGGTCTTTGTAAGACTTGCGGACAAGCGGCTGCGCGGCAAGATGAAACACCGCATCCGGACGGAAAGATTCGACCGCGTTACTGAGTTTCTCAAGGTCTCTGATACCAAATCTCTATTGCAAAAATCTAATAAGTATGCTATAGAGATGACGATTTTTCAGATAGTAATTTTGCCGAAAAGGAGTTATATAAAAATGCCGAAAAGAGACTATGAGATATCGGAAAGCGCCGAAGAACTTTTTAACATGATGAAAAATGAGAAAAAAGGACGTTTCCGGGATCGCCTCCGTATGCTGCGGCTTCTGAAAAGCGGGGCGGCGGAAACAATGACCCGGGCTGCCGAACTCTGCGGTGTTGCCCGTCTTACAGCGGTAGAATGGTTTCACCGCTACAGTACCGGAGGAATCCGGGAACTGCCGCAGCTGAAAACAGTGCCGGGCAGAAAGCGGCGAATCTCCGGCGAGGCGGAAGAAGCGCTGATAAAACGTCCCGCCGAACCGGAGGGATTCGGCTCCTGTGATGAAATACGGATATGGCTGAAAGAGAATCATCATATTGATATTCCTTATAAAACTGTCCATAAAACCGTCCGTTATTATCTCGGGGCGAAGCCGAAAAATCTCTTACCGGTTTTTCCTACATATCGGAGTCAGTTAATATATAGTTTCAATAGAGATTTGGTATTACTGGCTGCGTTCTGACGAAACAGCAATAATGGGATGGGATAATGCGCCCCATCACAGAGAAACAGCCTCTTTTCCGCATCACAGGCATTCGGGAGACCGCATTGAGTCCTCAACGGAAAGGAATCTCAAAAATGTTTCAGAGTTTATCAGGGAATTTATGGGATAAATCCTTTACAAAAGCTGGCAAATCTTCTTTGCGGACTTTGCGCCTTTGCGAGAACTTTTTTATTTCTGACAATATGTAATATTCTGAAATAATTTAATGTTAGCATTGTGATCAGTTTGTGATCATTTTTTGATAACAGAAAATGACGTGCTGATTGGCTATATCAATAATTATACCGAATAATTAGGCTTATAAATGATTATTTTTCAGTTTTCATCTTGTTTATCAGATGGGGGTAAAATTTTGTATCTGTCCCGTCATTAAAAAATTTAACATTATAATTTTGCTTGAACTTTTATTTTCAAATTATGTGCCGGCATATATTTTGCTGTAAATTTTAAATTGGGAAGATTTTATGAACCTGAAGCGCATTGAAAATTTTTTTTCGCCGATATGTAAAAAAATATCCATGTGCTTGTATAAGGGTACAAGAGAGGCTGAAAATCCGACAGATCAGATTTTTGAAAAAAATTAGGAGTTACGCAGTTGAATTTTTTCGTCCTGCGATCTCGTTCCCACGCTCCGCGTGGGAATGCAGCCCGGGACGCTCCGCGTCCGTCCCGAAACGTATTCCGCCGGCGGCATGAGGGGCAAAAAACGGCGGGACGTTCCCACGCGGAGCGTGGGAACGAGAGCAAGTGCGTAACTCATAAAAATATGAAAAAAAATGTCCCGGATGAGCGATTTTGAACATTTATCCTTAACAGAGGTGCAAAGGCAGAAGCCTCTCGAAATTTTTTTTCGCTGATCTGTAAAAAAATAATCCCTGCGCTTGTATAAGGGGACAGAGCGAACAAAAAATGTCCGTATCGCAAACCGGCGGAACAGGAGGAACGAAAATGGGACTTTTTGACAAAGTATTCGGCAAAAGTGAAATTTCCGCGCCTGAAAAATTCAGCAAGCAGGAGGCTTTTCTGGCTGTTGCTGTGGCGACTTCGGGCGCGGACGGGCATATTGCCCAGTCGGAAATTCACGAAATCGCCAATTATCTGAACCGGATGAAGATGTTCGAGGGTTATAGTTACATATTTTATATAAATATATATAAAAACGTATAAGAATATAAACTTATGTTTTGAAACCGGGACCATATACTCCGGTGAGTGACAGGGGGGCGGGCGATGACTGAGCCTTTCGGCCGTCCCGCGTACCGTACGGGCAGTTCATGTCCTCTGTCTTCGGCCCCTGCCGTCCTTTCTGTCAGGGTACGCCGGACTGCGGGAGAAAACACGGTTTCCTTTTACCCCTGTGTCCGCTGACAGAAACATGATGTGTGTATAGCAGATCGGGGGAGATATGTCAACAGTTACAAAATTATATGTTATTATATGTTCTTATATAAAATGAATAAAAGAATATTATACCGGCAATCAGATGCAGAAGATGTTCGACAAACTCCTGCAGATTCTCAAGACTCAGGGACCCGGCGGACTGATAGCAAGAGCCAGAGGCAGTCTGCCGGAAAATCTGCGGGAAACGGCTTTTGCCTGCGCTGTGGACATTGCGCTGGCGGACGGCGTTCTGGAAGAAAGCGAGAAATCGCTGCTGAACGATCTTCAGCAGTCGCTGGAAGTTCCGGAAAATATTGCCGTGACGATCATACAGGTGATGATGATTAAAAACCGGGGATAAGGTGTCCTGCAAGCCGCCCGGTTCGGACTGAAACAGCGAGCCGGGTAGCTGGCTGAATCGGGCTTTGAAAAAAAATGTGAAAAAAATGTCCCGGTAAATTGCTTTTGAACATTAATCATTTTAAACGAGGTGCAAATGCAGAAGCCCGGCGAATTTTTTTTTCACCGATATGTAAAAAAATAATCGTTGCGCTTGTATAAGGGTACAGAGGGGCGGGAAATGTCCGCATATATCATAAACTGAAATTTTTATAAAATTTTGCTTGACATTCC
>JAIFKL010000189.1 GCA_020049595.1 Desulfobacteraceae bacterium | reverse complement strand
AAATCGCCTCGCCTGAGTATTGGGTAAAGCATGTGCGTCAGCCCGTGCGGTTCGCAGATAGTATGACTACTCTTTATGAACAGGGATATGAAATATTTTTAGAAGCAGGTCCCAAGCCGGTACTGCTGGGAATGGGCAGAAATTGCCTGCCGAAAGAATTCGGTATCTGGCTTCCGAGCCTGCGTCCGAATCGCTCGGATTGGCAGCAGATGCTTCAAAGTCTCGGAGAACTCTATATAAACGGCGTAGAAGCGGACTGGCAAGGCTTTTATCGTTATGCTCCGTGCCGCCGGGTGTTGCTCCCGAATTATACTTTTCAGCGTGAACGGTATTGGATAGACATGGAAGGAGCGCGTGAAATCTCTTCTGAGAATCGGCTTTTTTCCCGGATTCATCCTTTGCTGGATAAGAAAATTTCATCTCCTTTGCTCAAAGAGACGCTGTTCGAATCTAAATTCAGCGCGGAAGCTCTGCCTTTTCTGAATGACCACCGGATTTTCGATGAAGTCGTAGTATCAGCCGCGTCTCATCTCTCGCTGCTTCTTGGCGCAGCCGGTCTGATATTCGAAGCCGAAGGCTGCATTTTGGAAGATGTGATTTTTCTCCAAGTATTGGCGCGCAGCCGGTCTGATATTCGAAGCCGAAGGCTGCATTTTGGAAGATGTGATTTTTCTCCAAGTATTGGCGATTCCCGAAAATGAAACCCGAACGGTTCAATTGCTTGTTACCCCGGAAAATGAAGGGGGATTTGGTTTCAAACTTATCGGCTTTGACTCGGAATCAGCAGATAAAAATGAGACATACACGGTTCATGTCACAGGGAAAATCAGTATGCAGGATTCTGGAAAACTTACAGATTCCGCATTAGATATTCAAGATATTCGGGAACGATGCCCAAAAGAAATGCTTGCCTCGGAAGTCTATGAGATGCAGGCGCGCCGCGGGATTCTGCTGGGACCGAGCTATCATTGGATTGATGCTATATGGAAAGGCGATAATGAAGCCTTATGCCGGATGAAATCGCCTGAAATATTGAAAGGAGCAGATGGATACCAGCTTCATCCGGGCTTGATTGACTCATGTTTCGGGCTGTTGGTGACAGCAACAAATTCGGACGATGATGAAACGTATATCCCTTTTCGCATTAAACAATTCAGATTCTATCGCCGCGCTGAAAGCTCGGAACTCTGGGCTTATGCCCGTGTGCAGGAAAATTCTGAAGAAAGTCGTCTGAGCGGAGACATTCAACTCTTTGACGAAAACGGGCAAATCATAGCGGAAATCATCGGGCTTGAAGGAAGAAAAGCAGGGAGAGAAGCCGTTTTGCGGGGGCTGAGAAAGAATTTCAGCGACTGGCTCTATGAAGTCAGATGGGTGGAGGCAGGAAGCAGGGAGCAGGGAGCAGGTGACAGGGAGCAGGGAAAATGGCTGATTTTCAGCGACAGGTGCGGCATCGGCGAGAGGCTTGCCGAGCGTCTCGAAGAACAGGGCGAAGAATGTCTCCTTGTGTTTTCCGACACGATAGATACGAAAGATGCTCATTCATATACTCGGCTGTTTGCCGAGAACCCCGGTAATTTCCGAGGTATTGTTTATCTCGCGGATGTTGAAGATATTCACTTAACAAGAGATGATTCTCAATCTTCGATTGTTGATCTTCAATCTTTGCTTTACCTGCTTCAGTCAATGATTACTGCGGGCTGGTCTCAGCCGCCTCGCCTGTGGCTTGTGACCCGGGGCGCTGTTGCAAAAATGGAAGCTTTGCACCTCGAAGGTCTCTGCCAGACGCCTTTGTGGGGACTGGGACGGGTAGTTTCTCTCGAACATCCTGAATTTCGCTGTACGTGTACAGACGTGGAACCGTCAGCAACGCCGGAACAGAACGCTCAGGCATTGTTTGAAGAATTGCAGATTTCCGATCAAGAGAATCAGGTTGTACTGCGTCAGGGCATCCGCTATGTCGCAAGGCTTGCCAGAGCCGTATTGCAAGAGACAAATGGCAATTTGCAGTTTGATGAAAATGCCTCCTATCTGATTACCGGCGGACTCGGGGGACTCGGACTCAGAATCGCCGAATGGATGGCAGAAAGAGGCGCACAATATCTTGTTTTAACAGGCAGAAGCGGTGCTTCAAAATCCGAGGCACAGGCGGCTGTGAAGCGATTAGAGGCATCCTGCACAAAAGTGATGGTAGTAAAAGCCGACGTTTCTCTTAGGGATGATGTTGTCAGAATGTTTGAAGAGATAAAAGCTGCAATGCCGCCGTTAAAAGGAATTATCCATGCTGCCGGAGTTTTGGATGACGGAATGCTGAGACAGCAGACTTATGAGCGATTTCAACGAGTCATCGCACCGAAGGCTGACGGGGCATGGCATCTGCATACATTGACGCTCGATATGCCTTTGGATTTCTTTGTCTGCTTTTCCTCAATGACTTCACTTTTCGGCGCAACGGCTCAGGGCAATTATGCGGCTGCCAATGCCTTCATGGACGGGCTTGCCCATTACCGTCGCTCAATAGGATTGCCGGGATTGAGCATCAACTGGGGGCCTTGGGCGGAAGCAGGAATGGCGGCAACATTAACAAAGCGGGATCAGCAGCGAATCGCTGAACAGGGTTTGACAAGCATCTTGCCGGAACAGGGCTTAGAACTCCTCGGAGAACTTCTGAAACAGGAAATTGCACAGGTGGGGGTAATACCGGTCAATTGGCATAAATTCATACAGCATTTCTTTAAAGGCGTAAAATTGCCCTTTTTTGAGGCATTCATTTCGCCCGAAACTCAGGAAACAGTTTCGGAATCGAAATTGCTCAGACAATTGGAAGCCGCAGAAATGGCTGAACGCCGTGATCTGCTGATCGCTCATATTCGCTCATTGGCGGCAAAAGTTCTGGATTTGAATGATCCTGAACGAATCGGATTGCGTCAGCGTTTATTTGACTTGGGAATAGATTCGCTCATGGCAGTGGATTTGAAGAACCGCCTTGAAGCCGATCTGGGTCATGCACTTCGTTCAACGCTGGTTTTCGACTATCCGATGGTAGAAGCGATTGCCGATCACTTGATCGAAGATGTTCTTTCTGCCATGTTCTCGGATTCAGCCGAACCATCTGAAAAAAAAGAACAAGAAGCAGATACGCTTAAATCCGAACTGGAAGATATTTCGGAAGCCGAGGCAGAGGCAATGCTGCTCAGAGAAATAGAAAAAATGGAGATAAACTGATGAGAGTCGTCTTATTCAAAAACAAGGTTTGTGTACTTTTCAGTATTTTTATCTTTGCTATCACTATGAATGTATCAGGCGCTGACGATTTTAAATTGCTCACAAACAGCATCGGAATGGAATTGGTTCTGATTCCGGCAGGCTCATTTATGATGGGATCGGATGCGAAGCAAAAAGAAATGAAGGAAGATGAACTGCCGAAACACAATGTCAGCATAAGCAAGCCGTTTTATATCGGCAAGTATGAGGTGACGCAGGAACAATGGTTTGTGCTGATGAAGAACAATCCGTCTGCATTCAAACTTAAAGAAAATACCAGACCGGTTGAGAATGTCTCATGGGAGGACGCCCAAGCCTTTATCGGAGAGTTGAACAAAAAAGAGCGGACAAAGCGTTATCGTCTCCCGACTGAAGCGGAATGGGAATATGCGGCGCGGGCAGGCTCGGATACAGCCTATCATTTCGGCGACAACCCTGATCTGCTGCCCGAATACGGCTGGTGTGAGACAAATTCGGGCGGAGAAACGCATCCGGTCGGGCTTCTCAAGCCGAATGCGTGGGGGCTTTATGATATACACGGAAATGTGTGGGAGTGGTGTCAGGACTGGTATGACAAAAAATATTATGCTGTCAGTCCTGCAACGGATCCGGCAGGACCATCTTCCGGAGAGTTCCATGTGTTTCGGGGCGGAAGTTGGTACAGTTCTGCTGCGCGGTGTCGGACAACGAACCGCCCCATGAACTATTTTAAATATGACCGAAAAGATTTTTTCGGTTTTCGTGTGGTAAAGGATTTTTAAGAAAAGTGTGATGTTATTTTCGCCACGAATGCCACGAATGGCTGCACGAATAAAGCACGAAAGGGTGATAATGTAAAAAACGTAGTAGAGACGCACTGCCGTGCGTCTCTACGGACCACGAAAGAATAATTTTATAAAAAAATTCGTGAGTCATTCGTGTCATTCGTGTTCATTCGTGGCAAAAAAGGAGCAACGATGGAGATTCAAATTGTCGGCGTTATCGGTGCAGGCGTCATGGGAAGCGGGGTGGCGCAGAATCTTGCTCAGACAGGTCATCAGGTTATTTTAATTGATGTCTCGGAAGATATCCTGGAGCGTACAAAATCTGCAATCATGCAGAACCTTCGTTTTCAAGGTCTGTTTAAAAAGGATGTTAAAGCGGAAGACCCGAATGAGATATTAAAACGTATTACTTTTTCGAGCGATTACCGTCTGATTGAAAAAGCGGATTTTGTGGTCGAAAATGTCATTGAAAAATGGGAAGTGAAAAAAGAAGTTTACTCGCAGATGGATAAAATTTGTCCCGAACACTGTGTGTTTGCGGCAAACACTTCGGCGATTTCCATTACCCGCATTGGATCGGCAACCCTGCGGCCCGCAAAAGTCATCGGAATGCACTTTATGAATCCGGTTCCCATGAAGAAAACGGTTGAAGTCATTCGGGGCTGGCATACCTCAGACGAGACAATAGAAATTGCGAAAAAATTTCTCGCACAGATGGGAAAAGACTGTATCCTTGTGAATGACTCGCCGGGTTTTGTTTCCAACCGTGTGCTGATGCTGACGGTAAACGAAGCGATTTTTTTAGTTCGGGATCAGGTGGCTTCGGCAGAGGATGTTGACCGCATCTTCAAATCCTGTTTCGGACATCCCATGGGACCGCTGGAAACCGCTGATCTGATCGGATTGGATACCATATTGTATTCTCTTGAAGTTCTGTATGAAAGTTTTAATGACAGCAAATACCGCCCGTGTCCGCTGCTCAAGAAAATGGTGGACGCGGGACTTCACGGACGTAAAAGCGGACAGGGGTTTTATAGTTATTGAGGTTAGGGGTGAGAGGTCAGGGGTAAAAACATTCATCAGCATGAGAAAAATTCGTGTTTAATTTGTGTAAAAATTTGTGTTTATTCGTGGCAAAAATAAAGACGTAATTAAAAAAACAGGTGTTGTTATGACGACGAATGACAGTAAGGGAAAAATCAGAACCTTTTTGGCTCGTTATATCCGAAATCATGAATTGCAGGACGATGAAGACATTTTTGCCTCGCGCTTGGTCAACTCGCTCTTTGCAATGCAATTGGTTCTGTTTATAGAAAAAGAATTTCAGATCAAGGTAGAAAATGAAGACCTTGACTTAAAGAATTTTAATACCTTGAATGCAGTTTCCGATTTTATCGCGCGAAAGGCAAATGCAGTCTGATGATTCGATTGAGAACTATACGAATCGCATTCATTATTTTTTTAGTTACAGGGCTGGCAGTAATGGGACATACCGTCCGCGGCTCGGACTCGAATCCGTGTGCCGATATTGCAGCGATTGACGCATTCGTCAGAGCGCAGATGCGGGCAAACAATATTCCGGGCTTGGCATTGGCAATTACTCATGGCAAAGCGATCCTGCATATACGCGGTTTCGGAACAGCGGGCAAAAACCGGAAGGTGACGCCCCGAACGCCGTTTTTCATCGGTTCGTTGAGCAAATCTTTTACTGCGCTGGCAATTATGCAGTTGGCGGAAAAAGACAAAATCGCCATTGACTCGCCTGTGCAAACTTATCTACCCTGGTTTGAGGTGAGAGATAAAAATGCCTCCGCCAAAATTACGGTGCGGCATCTGCTGAATCAGACTGGCGGGCTGGCAGGAGGGCTGAAAGAGAATTTGCCTCAAGATGCTGATATGGAAACGGCTGTCCGGGCTTTACGAAATTTGCAGCCGACATATCCTCCGGGAGCAAAATTTCAATACTTCAATCTCAATTTCAGCATTCTCGCTTTGATTGTCGAAAAGGTATCAGGGCAGACTTATCAGGACTATGTTCAGACAAATATCCTTGAGCCGCTGAAAATGGAGCGAACCTTCTTTTCCAAGGAAGCCGCTCAAAAAGCAGGATTGGCAGAAGGTTACAGCATGATAATGGGATTTGCGGTTCCTGCGGAACAGCAGTACTACAAGTTTCTTGTACCCGGCGCATTTCTTTTTTCTACTGCCGAAGACTTGGCGCATTATCTTATTGCACAGGGCAACGAGGGCAACTACGGAAATATCTCTGTACTTTCCCCGGAAGGAATAGCAGAGATGCACCGCCCTGTCAAAGACATCGGAAGCCCTTATGCAATGGGATGGTATGCGGTGGAGCGCAAAGGACACCGACTGATTCATCATCCGGGCAATCTGGATTTTTTTCGTACAGAAGCCATGCTGGTTCCTGATGATGGCTACGGCGTAGTCATGCTGATTAACCAGAACAACAATCCTCCTGTTTACAGAGCAATGGCAGACAGCATTACTTCACTGCTGACAAGCGGCAAGCCCGAATCCGAAAGTGTATGGATGACGTATCGCCGTCAGTCTTTTTTGCTTGCTACGCTTTTGCTCATACTTCACGCGGTTCTCTACGGACGGTCTCTGGCGAGATTTCGGAGATGGCATGAAAAGATACGGGGGAAATCGCTGAGGCATACCGTGCCGCATATTCTGCCCCATTTCATACTGGCGGCAATGTTGGCTTTTGCTGTACCGGCTCTGCTTTCCCGGTGGTTGAACAAAGACGCGACATGGATATTTCTGTTTGAGTTTATGCCGGTTTTTGCGGTTTGGCTCTCGGTTTGTATTTTTTTGACTCTTTTGAAAGCTGTTATCAAAATTCGGGTAGTTGTCAGACATCGGAAAGAATTTAACGCGTAGGACATGCCTCCGGCTTGTCCTATACTATATTAGGAAAAAGCAATGAATTTTGAACTGACCTCGCAACAGAGAGAAAGACAGGCGGCTTTTCGGGCTTTTACCGACAAAGAAATCACGCCTCATGCGGACCGATATGACAGGGAAGAAAAAACGCCTCCTGAAGTCATCAGAAAGATTGCACAACAAGGTTACCTCGGTGCGATTATCCCGGAAGATAAAGGCGGAAAAGGCTGGGATATGATTACCTTCGGCCTGCTCTGCGAAGAAATCGGACGCGGCAGCACATCTCTTTTGAGCCTGTTCACTGTTCACGGAATGGTTTCACAGTCGCTTCTGAAATGGGGCAATGTCTCACAGAAAGAACACTGGCTTCCCAAATTAGCAAGAGGTGAAGCCGTAGGCGCATTCGGACTGACAGAACCTGGTATCGGGTCCGACGCTAAAAGCGTTGAGACTACCGCAGTGCTTTCAGACAATGCCTATATTCTGAACGGTCAGAAAAAATGGATTTCCTGCGGGCAGGTTGCCGATGTTTTTATGATTATCGCTCAGTGTGAGGGAAAGCCGTCGGCATTTTTGGTAGAAAGAAATACACCCGGTTTTTCTACTGAGCCGATTAGCGGAATGCTGGGGTTCCGTTCCGCCATGCTCGCAACACTGCGTTTTGAAAACTGCCGCATTCCCGAAGAAAATCTTGTGGGAAGAATCGGTTTCGGTTTTTCTCACATTGCGGGGACCGCGCTGGATCACGGGAGATATTGCGTCGCGTGGGGAAGTGTGGGGCTTGCACAGGCATGTCTGGAGGCAAGTCTCAGATACACAAGTGAGAGAAAGCAGTTCGGCGCATATCTGAAAGAACATCAACTCATTCAGCAGATGATTGCCGATATGATTACCGAGACAAAGGCTGCAAGATTACTCTGCTATCATGCAGGGTATTTGAAAGACATCGGAGACCCTGATCTGATTATGGAAACAGCGATTGCCAAATATTTTGCATCGAAAACCGCAGTAAAAGCCGCATTGGATGCCGTACAGATTCACGGTGCCAACGGCTGCGGCAGCGAATATCCGGTACAGAGGTATCTGAGAGATGCGAAAATCATGGAAATCATCGAAGGCAGTACGCAGATGCAGCAGATTATCATCGCAAGGCACGGATATCAGGTCATTAATTTTTAGCAGGGGAAGCAGGCTTTGAGAAAAGAGATCAGTACAGAAGAAGCAAAAACGCTGTTCGGTCTTTTTCGGGCAAGAGTAAAATACAGCCCTGACAAAGCGGCATACCGCTATTTCGATGAGACAAAAAAATCGTGGGTGTCCCTTACATGGAAAGAAACAGCAATAGTTGTGGCTCGTTGGCAGGCAGCATTGGAAAAAGAAAATCTGATTCCCGGCGACCGCGTGGGTCTCATGACACTAAACTCTTGTGAGCGGGTGATATTCGAGTTGGCAGCGTGGGGACTGGGCTTGGTGACAGTGCCGTTTTATCTTCACGACAAGCCGGAAAATTCGGCGCATATCTTAAAAAATACAGGGATTAAACTCCTTTTGATAGAAGATGAGGCGCAGGAAAAAAATTTGCTGTCCGTCGGAGATGTTTTCCGAGATTTGTGCGTGGTCCGCTTGGATAAAATAGAGGCATGGCTGCCTGAGAAATATGACACCGAGCTTTGCGAAAAGACATCTGATCCTGATGACGTGGCAACGATTTTTCATACTTCAGGCACAACAGGCAGACCGAAAGGCGCAATGTTCAGCCATCGGAATATATTATCCAATGCAGAAGCCACAGCGAAAACGATCTCTCTTTATGAAGGAGATGTACTCGTGCCTTTTACCGGGGGCTGTGTACTTGGCATGTTGATGGATATTGCAATTGCCTTTCCTCGCTCATTGAATGACTTGCAAGTCATCCGTCCGACGTTCATCGTGTCCGCTGCCCGGCTGTATGAATATGTTTACAGAGAAGTCAAAATGCAGTGGGTTCAAAAGCCGTGGTGGATGCGATGTATGTTTAAATATACGGTTGACATGGGATGGCGGCGATTTGAATATCAGCAGGGACGAGGGAAATGGAGTCCTGAATTTCTGTTGTGGCCTCTGCTCGATATGCTGATCGCAAAGCCTGTGAGACAAATATTCGGAGCCAGACTGCGCTGCGGATTTTATGCCGGCGCGAGACTTTCGTCTGAAATCTCCCGAACATTTATCGGGCTGGGAATGCCGATTCTGAACTGTTACGGACAGACCGAAGCGGGACCTGTCATCAGTATGAACCGTCCCGATGATAATCTCCCGGCAAGCGTGGGCAAGCCCTTGATGGGCGTTAATGTCCGGATAGAAAACGGAGAATTGCTCGCGAAAGGTCCCGGAGTCATGACAGGTTATTGGAACAATCCTGCGGCAACCGAAGCCGCACTTGACAAAGAGGGATGGCTGCATACCGGAGACAAAGTTCATATAGACGCCGAAGGTCGGATTTTCTTTATCGGGCGCATGGCGGACATCATTGTCATGCAAAACGGGGAAGAAATTTCACCGGCAGAGATAGAGTCAGAGATAATCGCCGATCCTTCAATCGCTCAGGCAATGGTCATCGGTAAAGGAAAGCCTTTTCTCACAGCGCTGATTGTTTTGAATAAAGAATACTGGAAGAAGTTAGCAAAACAGTTGAAACTGAATCCTGATGACTTGTCGGCATTAAGAGAGAAATCAGCAAAAGAAGCAGTTCTGGCGCGCATTACAAAGAGACTCAGCAACTATTCCGCTACTGTTCAGATTCGACGGATTACGCTGCTGACAGAACCCTGGACGGTGCAAGCCGGACTCATAACGCCGAGCGCAAAGCTGAAACGGACAAATCTGAGCATGAGATATGCAGAAGAAATTGAGCAGATATACTCAACACTGGCATAAACTGCGCTTTTGAAATCTTCTGTAAAACGGTTTTGCAAACCGTTTTGACGACAAAACGATTTGCAAAATCGTTTTACGAAAGTGCGATTTGAAATCTTCCGTAAAACGGTTTTGCAAACCGTTTCGGCAACAAAACGATTTGCAAAATCGTTTTACGTCTGAATAGGGGGCTTGAGATGAAAGAAGAAAGAAAAATCAAATGTGTGGTATGGGATTTGGACAATACCTTATGGAACGGCACGTTGCTGGAAAATGACCGGGTTTTTCTCAGAGACGGCATTCTCGATATTATGAAAACATTAGACAGCCGCGGTATTTTGCAATCCATAGCGAGTAAAAATGATTATGACCACGCGATGGCAAAAATTGAGGAATTGGGTCTGCAAGACTATTTTCTCTATCCGCAGATCAACTGGAATCCGAAATCTTCTTCTATTAAGGCAATTGCAGAATCCATCAACATCGGCATTGATACGCTCGCTTTTATTGACGATCAGCCTTATGAGCGGGAAGAAGTGAATTTCTCTTTTCCCCAAGTGCTTTGCATGGATGCCGCAGATACAGATAAGCTATTGGATATGCCTGAAATGAATCCCAGATTTATTACAGAGGATTCAAAAATCCGGAGGCAACTGTATCTCAGTGATATAAAACGAAATAAGATTGAAGAATCATTTGAGGGACCCAAAGAAGATTTCCTCGCGTCATTGGACATGATTTTTACGATTTCGCCTGCAAAAGAAGAGGATTTGAAGCGGGCTGAGGAACTGACGGTTCGGACGCATCAGTTGAATACAACTGGTTATACTTATTCTTATGAGGAATTGGATTACTTTCGTACTTCCCGGAATCACATTCTGCTGATTGCTACATTGGAGGACAAATACGGAACTTACGGCAAGATCGGACTGACGCTTATCGAATGCAATAAAGGACTGTGGATTATAAAACTGCTGCTCATGTCCTGCCGAGTCATGTCAAGAGGTGTCGGCACGATTATGATCAATCATATCCGAAATGAGGCAAAGAAAAACCGCGTCCGCCTGCGCTCGGAAATGATTTCCAATGAGCGGAACCGCATGATGTATATGACCTATAAATTTGCAGGATTCAAAGAGGTTGAAAAAAAAGGCGATCTGACTGTTTTTGAAAACGATCTGACGGATATTCCCGATTTTCCCGAATATGCAAAAGTGAGGCTGGGGCTTGGGAATTAAAAAAAATGGTGGGTTTTCCCTACCATTTTCCCCACTATTTTTCCATTATTGCCAATAACAGCTTTATGATTTATAGTTATAAGCGGGGTTAAAGGTGGCGTAATCCGAGTTCGGTAACTGATTTCCGATTTCCGGTAAAATATGATGAAAGAGAACCTCAAACAAAGCAGCGAATTGTCTCCGACCAAGCGAGCTTTGCTTGCATTGAACAAAATGCAGGCAAAAGTAGACGCGCTGGAGCAGGAGAAAAACGAACCCATTGCGATTATCGGCATGGGATGCCGGTTTCCGGGGGGCGGCGATAATCCCGAGTCATTCTGGCGGATACTGCGTGACGGCGTGGATACGATCAGCGAAATTCCGCCGAGCCGATGGGATGTGGACGCCTATTATAATCCGAATCCAGCGGCTCCCGGTAAGATATACTGTCGTTACGGCGGATTCCTGAAGGATGTGGAAAATTTCGATCCTCAATTTTTCGGCATCTCGCCTCGGGAGGCAATGAGTCTTGATCCGCAGCAGCGTCTTTTGCTCGAAGTCTCTTATGAGGCATTGGAACATGCGAACTGTGCGCCGGATAGCTTATTTGAAAGCCGTACCGGCGTGTTTGTCGGGCTGATCAGCACGGATTACGCCATGACGATTTTGCCGAATCCTGAACAGATTGACGCCTATTTTGGCACAGGCAACAGTTACAGCGTGAGTGCGGGGCGTTTGTCTTACATCCTCGGTCTGACAGGACCCTGCATGACGGTTGACACATCCTGTTCTTCGTCTTTAGTTGCGCTGCACCTTGCTTCTCACAGTCTGCGGCGCAGGGAATGCGACATGTCGCTGGTTTGCGGCGCAAACCTGATACTTGCGCCCATGCTGAGTATTACTTTCTCAAAAGCCGGAATGCTTGCGGCAGACGGCAGATGCAAGACATTTGATGCTTCGGCAAACGGCTATGCCCGGGGCGAAGGCTGCGGAGTAGTGATTCTCAAACGTCTCTCCGATGCAGTAGCAAACCATGACAATATTCTTGCAGTAATTCGGGGGAGCGCAGTCAATCAGGACGGACCCAGCGGCGGGCTGACTGTCCCCAATGGTCCCTCTCAGGAAAAAGTCATTCGTGAGGCATTGCAGAACAGCCGTGTGGAACCCTCGCAGGTGAGTTATATCGAGGCGCACGGAACCGGAACATCGCTCGGCGATCCGATAGAAATCGGCGCGCTGACTGCCGTGTTCGGAAAGAACCGCACGCAGGATCAACCGCTGATCGTTAGTTCAGTGAAAACTAACGTGGGACATTTGGAATCTGCCGCAGGCATGGCAAGTCTGATCAAAGTCATACTATCCTTGCAACATGAGGAGATTCCGCCGCATCTGCATTTCAGCAAGCCGAATCCGCATATCCCTTGGGATAGAATTGCGATAAAAGTGCCAACAGAGCGGGTTCCGTGGCTTTCGGGAGAAAAGCCCAGAATTGCAGGCATCAGCAGTTTCGGCTTCAGCGGGACAAATGCTCATGTCTTAGTTGAAGATTTTCGGTTAAAAAATAAAGAATTAGAGTCGCAGGTCGCAGGTCACAGGTCGCATTTACTTTGCTTGTCGGCAAAGACAGAGAAATCGCTCAAAAATTTGGCGGAGCGTTATGAACACTATTTAGCGGAAAATCCGAAAGCAGATATGGGCGATGTCTGCTTCAGTGCGAATACGGGCCGTTCTCATTTCAACCGCCGCGTGTGTGTAATTGCGGAAAACAGAGAACAGACGAAAGAAAAACTTTCAGCTTTCAGAACCGGACAGGAGACATCGGGCGTATTCAAAGGACAGGCTGCGGAACCGCCCCGAATTGCTTTTCTTTTTACAGGTCAGGGTTCGCAGTATATCGGCATGGGACGCGAACTCTACGACACGCAGCCGGTATTTCGCAAAGCCCTTGACCGTTGCGATGAGATATTGCGGGCATATTTGGAAAAGCCTTTGCTTGAAGTCATATACCCGGAAGCCAATGTGTACGGCGATTTGCTCCTGAATGAAACTGCTTACACTCAGCCGGCATTGTTCGCGCTGGAATACTCGCTGGCTGAATTGTGGAAATCTTGGGGAGTAAAACCTCATGCAGTGATGGGGCATAGCGTTGGCGAGTATTCGGCGGCTTGCGTCGCGGGTGTATTCAGCCTTGAAGACGGACTGAAACTGATTGCGGAACGCGGGCGCATGATGCAAGTCATGCCTCGGAACGGCGAAATGGTATCGCTTCAGACAAGCGAAGAACGAGTGATTTCAGCCATAGCAAATGATACAGATGATGTTTCCATTGCTGCGATTAACGGTCCTCGGAGTATCGTGATTTCCGGCAAAAGCGAGACAATTCGGCGTATCTCGGACATGCTGAAAAACGAGGGAGTCAAAGTCAAAAAATTGGAAGTTTCTCATGCTTTTCACTCTCCGCTTATGGAGCCGATGCTGGCGGATTTTGAGAAAACCTTGAATTCCGTGTCGTTCCGTGCGCCGAGAATCGCTCTTGTCTCCAATCTTACCGGAGACTTTGCCTCGTCTGATATCGCATCGCCGGAATACTGGCTGAAGCATGTTCGGCGTCCGGTGAGATTTTCTGACTCTATGGAAAGTCTTTATCGGAAAGGATACGAGGTTTTTGCAGAAATCGGTCCTAAGCCTGTTTTGCTGGGAATGGGGCGGCTTTGTCTCCCGAAAGATGCGGGAGTATGGCTTCCGGGGCTGCGCCAGAATCGCTCGGATTGGCAGCAGTTGCTTGAAAGTTTGGCAGAATTGTATGTCCGAGGAGTAGAAGTTGACTGGTTCGGATTTGATAAAGACTATTCGCGACGACGGGTTCATCTTCCGACTTATCCCTTTCAGCGTCAGAGATATTGGATTGAGTCGGCTTTTTCAGGGGGCAAGTCGCAAGTCGCAAGTCGCAAGTCGCAAGTCAAATCGGCAGTACATCCTTTCATCGGGGAGCGATTGAATCTGCCTTTTTCTCAGGAAATTCGATTTGAATCACGGATTAGTTGCGATTCGCCGCCGCATCTGAAGGATCATAAGATATTCGGAACAGTTGTGATGCCTGCTGCTTCGCATATTTCTCTGGTCTTGTCAGGAGTTAGAGAAGCTTTTCATACGGATGCCTGTGTGATCGAAGAACTGCTTTTTTCACGAGCAATCACGCTTTCCGAAGATGAGACTCGGACGGTTCAACTGATTTTTACGCCTTGTGATAGTAACACATTTTCATTTCAAATCGTCAGCATTAGGGACGGTGAAGCGCAAAGCCATGCGGATTCGTGGTCATTGCACAGTAGCGGAAAAGTTCGGGTCTTAACTTCTGCCCCAAATCCTCGTTCCCAAGCCCCAGCTTGGGAACGAGAGGAAGATGTGAAAGCGAGATGTGCAGAAGTTATATCCGGGGCGCAATTCTACGCCGATATTCAGGCTTCAGGATATGTGTGGGGACCTTCGTTCCAATGGACTGAAAAAGTGTGGCGGAGCGAAGAAGAAGCCTTGTGCCAAATCGTACAGCCGCTTCAACTGCCCGATGAGATAAAAGATTATCAGTTATATCCGGGCTTGCTTGACGCGTGTTTTCAACTGCTGGGCAGTTTCGGAAAAGCCAAAGCAGAGGAATTAGCTGAACATGACTACAGTTATATGCCCTTTCGCATCGCAAATTTCAAATTTTACAGGCACCCCGATCCGAGTGAGCGACTGTGGAGTCATGTTCGACTTGAAGATAAACTATCGAATCCGTCTTTACTCATAGGCAATCTGTCTGTTTTCGACGACGCCGGACAGGTGATCGCAGAAGTTACGGGCTTTGAGTTCAGAAAAACAAACAGGGAATATCTGTTGCTGGCAATACAGAAAGATTCGGATTGGTTTTATGAAGTAGTCTGGAAGCCTAAAGCCCGAATCTCACACCTCGAACCCCGAACCCCGAACCCGGGAACATGGATCATTTTTGCAGATCGGAAGGGACTCGGCGAAGCTTTGAAAGCACATTTGAAAGCACATGAAGAACGGTGTGTGACGGTTTTCCAGGGACAAAATTATGAGATATTCGATAAAGAACATTACTATATCAATCCAGTAGAACCGAAGGATTTTCAACGATTGGCTCAGGAATGCGGAGGCGTATTCAGAGGCATCATTCATCTGTGGAGCCTTGATGAAACAGAATCTTCAGCCGTCAGTCTTCAATCTGTAATCTATATGGTTCAAGCCGGCTGGGCTGAGATTCCCCGCTTATGGCTCGTTACACGGCACGCGCAGCCTGTCGGTGAAAAACCTGTGCCGTTGAACGTAGTACAATCCCCCTTGTGGGGGCTGGGACAAGTCATTGCGCTGGAGCATCCTGATTTTCATTGCGTGCGCCTCGATTTAGACCTGTCGGCAAATAGCGATGAAGTTCAGGCTCTGTTTGAAGAAATTGATGCCCCGGATGAAGAACCGCAGATTGCATGGCGGGAAGGTATCCGATATGTTGCCCGCTTAGTTAAGGGTTCAATTTTAAGCGTTAAAAGTTCTGTAGGTTTCAGAACTGACGGGAGCTATCTGATTACCGGCGGTACGGGTGCATTGGGACTTAAAGTTGCTCTTCAGTTGGTGAAAAACGGAGCGAGACATTTGATTCTGATGAGCCGGCGAGGGGCATCGGATAAGGCTCGGGAAGCGATAGCTCAGATGGAGCAGAACGGCGCAACTGTGCTTGTGGTCAAAGCGGATGTCTCAAATTTTAAAGAAGTGGCAGGAGTATTTGAGAAAATAAAGACTTCTATGCCGCAGTTACGGGGTATTGTCCATGCTGCCGGTGTTCTGGATGACGGCGTTCTCATACAGCAGGATTGGGAGCGATTTCAAAAAGTAATGGCACCGAAAGCGGACGGCGCATGGCATCTGCATACGTTGACGCTGGACATGCCCCTTGATTTCTTTGTCTGCTTTTCTTCAATTGCTTCTTTACTCGGGTCACCGGCACAGGCTAACTATGCGGCTGCCAATGCTTTTCTCGATGCGCTGGCGTATCATCGCCGGGCAATGGGGATGCCGGGTCTGAGTATCAACTGGGGGCCTTGGGAACAAAGCGGTATGGCTGCCGGTGTGAGTCGTCGGGATCAGAGTCGGTGGAAAGATCGGGGCGTGGATACGCTTCCTCCGGAAAAAGGACTGGAGATATTAGAACAGCTTATCGGACATGACATCGCACGAATCGGCGTTTTTCGGGTGAACTGGTCCGAGTTTCTGAAGCAATTTTCTCATGACAGACTGCCGCTGTTTTTGGAGGCTTTCAGCCAATCTTATAAAATCTCGGACAAGCAGCCGGAACAGCAGTCTGAATTTCTCAGACAATTAGAATCACTACCTCTCAAATCTCGGCGGGAGTTTTTAGAAAAGCATATCCGTTCCCGAATTGCAAAGGTTTTGGGATTGACTTCTTCGGAAGATGTAGAACCCCGCCAAAGTTTATTTGAAATAGGAATGGATTCTCTCATGGCTGTTGAGTTGAAAAACGCACTCGAGACAGAACTGGGGCGATCTCTGCGTTCCACGCTGGTGTTTGATTATCCTACGATAGAATCACTATCGGATTATCTGACAGGGTCGGTGCTTTTAGCAGATGAATCGGCGACATCCGTCAAAGAAGATACGAAAGATATTCAGTCCGAAATTCTGTCAGAGATCGAACGGCTTTCCGAAGACAAATTGGAAGCAGCCATTGACGACGAGTTAAACGCCTTGATACACGGGAGAAATTAGATGAGCGGTATTTCCGAAAGAATCGAACAGTTGACGCCTTTGCAGCGTGCGCTTTACGGACTGAAAGAAATGCGGGC